>DATKSK010000017.1 GCA_035531755.1 Acidimicrobiales bacterium
TCCAGATCGAGCGGATCGAAGAGCTCGGGGAGATGGACGTTTACGACATCCAGACCGAGAGCGGTGAGTACCTGAGCGACAGCTTGCGAGTGCACAACTGTTTCATCCTGTCGGTCGACGACTCCATGGACTCGATTCTCAACTGGTACCGGGAAGAGGGCATCATCTTCAAGGGTGGCTCCGGTGCCGGTGTGAACCTGTCGAGCATCCGGGCATCGGTTGAGCGTCTGCAGGGAGGCGGCACGGCGTCCGGGCCGGTGTCGTTCATGCGAGGGGCGGATGCCTCGGCGGGGACCATCAAGTCCGGTGGCAAGACGCGGCGGGCCGCCAAGATGGTGATCCTCAACGACGACCACCCCGACGTGGAGGACTTCATCTGGTGCAAGGCGATCGAGGAGCGCAAGGCCCGGGTGCTGCGTGACGCCGGGTTCGACATGGACCTCGACGGATCCGACTCGTTCTCCATCCAGTACCAGAACGCCAACAACTCGGTGCGCGTCACCGACGAGTTCATGCAGGCTGTCGTCGACAATGCCGACTGGGCCCTGACGGCGCGGACCGACGGTTCCGCCGTCCGCATCGTCAAGGCGCGTGACCTCTTCCGGCAGATCGCCCACGCCGCGTGGGAGTGCGCGGACCCGGGGATGCAGTTCGACACCACGATCAACCGGTGGCACACGGCCCCGAACGCGGGGCGGATCAACGGCAGTAATCCCTGCTCCGAGTACATGCACATCGACAACAGTGCCTGCAATCTGGCGTCGATCAACCTGCTCAAGTACCTCCAGGACGACGGGGGCTTCGACACGGTGAGCTTCAAGGCCACCGTGGACGTCGTCTTCACGGCGCAGGAGATCCTGGTCGGCAACGCCGACTACCCGACCGAGAAGATCGCCGAGAACTCGCGCCGGTACCGCGAGCTCGGCCTCGGCTACGCCAACCTCGGGGCGCTCCTCATGGCCCAGGGCCTTCCCTACGACTCCGACGACGGCCGGGCCTGGGCAGCGTCGATCACCGCCCTCATGACCGGGCACGCCTACGCCGTCTCGGCCCGCACCGCCGCCCGGATGGGGCCGTTCGCCGGCTTCCACGCCGACAGCGACGCCATGCTGCACGTGCTGCGCATGCACCGTGCCGAGGTCGCCAAGATCGACGAGGAGCTGGTCCCCACGGAGCTGCTCTGCGCGGCGCAGGAGGTCTGGGACGAGGCCGTCGAGCTGGGCGAGGAGTTCGGCGTGCGCAACTCCCAGGCGAGCGTCCTCGCCCCCACGGGCACCATCGCCCTGATGCTCGACTGCGACACCACCGGCGTCGAGCCCGACCTCGGGCTCGTGAAGACCAAGAAGCTGGTCGGCGGCGGGACCATGTCCATCGTCAACCAGACGGTCCCGCGTGCGCTCACACAGCTCGGCTACATGCCCGAGCAGGTCGAGGACATCATCGCCTACATCGACGAGCACAAGTCGATCGTGGGTGCCCCGCACCTCAGCGCCGAGCACCTGGCCGTGTTCGCCTGCTCCATGGGCGACAACACCATCCACTACCTGGGGCACGTCCGCATGATGGGGGCGGTGCAGCCGTTCATCAGCGGAGCCATCAGCAAGTGCGTGGTCGGCGACACCCTGCTGGCCACCGCCGACGGCCTGGTCCGCATCGGCGGGCTGCACGAGGGCGAGGAGCCCGACAGCTTCCGTGACGAGATCATCGCGGTGGCGTCGATCGGTGGCATCCACAAGACCGACGCCTTCTACTACGGCGGCGTCCGGCCCGTCCGGCGGGTAGTGCTCCGTTCCGGTCATGGCGTGACGGGGACCCCGAACCACCGCCTCCTCACGGCCGGCGCATCGGGCCTGGACTGGAAGCGCCTCGACGAGATCGAGCCCGGCGACTACGTGGCCACCAAGTACGGGGACGAACTGTGGTCGGAGCTGCCGGCCCGATTCGACGACTTCACCCCGACCGCGCCCTACGGTTCGCAGAAGCAGGTGTGGATCCCCCCGGAGATGACCGAACCGCTGGCGTTCCTCCTCGGTGCCTACGCGGCGGAGGGTCACACCATCCGGTCGACGTGGACGGTGGTCATCACCAACTCCGAGGACGCCGTGCTCGAGGAGATCGCCGAGGCGGTTCGGCAGTGCTTCGACGTCGACGCCAAGATCCGCCGGCCGGCGGACCGGTGCGCGAGCGTGGAGTTCTCCTCCAAGACGATCGTCGAGTTCCTGGAGTACCTGGGATGCGGCGCCCGTGCTTCTGAGAAGCGGATCCCCGACGCCGTGCTCCGCTCCGCGCGCGAGCTCGTGATTTCGTTCCTGCAGGGCCTGGCGCTCGATGCGTACACCACGGCGTCCGGCATGGCGAAGTGGGCGATCTGCCTCGACTCGCCGAAGCTCCTCGACGACCTGCAGGCGGTCCTGACGAACCTGGGTATCGTCCACGGCCGTATCGGCAAGCGCCACGCGACCAACGGCAAGACGTACGACGAGGTGTACGCGGTCGGGGACCAGGCGAGGCGGTTGGTGGAACTCGTGCCGTTCCTGGAGGAGCACAAGTCGGCGGCGGCGGCCCGCATGGCGGCGTGCGCCACGAGCCCGAACCACAACACAGCCGACGTGGTGCCGGGGATCTCCCCGGCGGAGCTCTACGTGCTCGTGCCCTCTGGGCGTCGCAACCGGGATGGCGTGCTCCTGCGGGACGAATTCAAGTTCCTCGCCGACCGCCGGACCGCCTGCGTCAGCCGATCGACGGTGGAGCGGGTGGCGCGCATCGACGGCATCTCGCTCCCCGAGTGGCTGCAGACGGTGCTGGACGACGGCCTCCACTTCAGCCCTGTGGCGTCGGTGTCCGACGCCGGTGAGCGCGAGGTGTTCGACGTGTCGGTGCCGTACACGCACGCCTTCGTCGGGAACGGGGTGGTCAACCACAACACCGTGAACCTGCCCGAGGACGTGACCGTGGAGGACATCGAGCAGCTCCACCTCGACGCCTGGCGGATGGGGATCAAGGCGGTCGCCATCTACCGGGACAACTGCAAGGTGGCCCAACCCCTGTCGACGACGAAGAAGGCCGCCGTGGAGGGGGAGGGTGGCGACTTCGCCCCGCCGGGGTCCGACGCCGAGGCCAAGGACCGGGAGATCGCGGCGAAGATCGCCGAGCTCGAGGCGGCTCTCGCCCACGAGCAGGGCCGGGCCCGGGACACGGTCGTCGTGGGAGCGGTGCGCGAGCGCCTGCCGCGGCGGCGCAAGTCCAGCACCTTCGCCTTCCGGGTGGCCGACTGCGAGGGGTACGTGACCGTCGGCGAGTACGACGACGGCCGACCGGGCGAGGTGTTCATGAAGGTCTCCAAGCAGGGCTCGACCCTGGCGGGGATCATGGACGCCTTCTCGATCTCGGTCAGCCTGGGCCTGCAGCACGGGGTCCCGCTCGCCACCTACGTCCGCAAGTACAGCAACATGCGGTTCGAGCCGGCCGGGATCACCGACGACGCCGACCTGCGCATCGCCACGAGCCTGATGGACTACATCTTCCGTCGGCTCGCCATCGACTACCTGACCCGCCAGGAGCGTGAGGACCTCGGGGTGCTGTCCACCTCGGAACGCATGCAGCCGACCCTGCCGGGCGTGGAGGAGGCCGCCACCCCCGAGCAGGACCTGGTCGAGGAGACGGGGATGAGCTCGGTGCCCCTCTCGGGGCGCGACGACCGGGCTTCGGGGACGGCCCGCCCGCCGGCGCAGGCGGGCCCCGAGCCCGCACCGTCGCCGCGTGCCGAGCAGCGTGACGCGCCGCTCTGCTACCAGTGCGGCATGGTCATGCAGCGGGCGGGGTCCTGCTATGTGTGCTCGAGCTGCGGGACCACCAGCGGCTGCTCGTAATGCGATGAGATGAGATGAGCGGTGAGGTGGTGGTCCAGGACTTTGGCCGGGCAATCCCCGGTTTCGGACACGGAATGTCCCATCGAGGACAGCCGGACACTTCCTGAGCCAGAGGTGTGGATCCCTGGAGGCGTCACACGGATGGCGATACCTCCGCGCTTGCCGTGGCGGAGGTGCCTGCCGCCCTGAGCGACAGCAAAAAGGCCCCCAGAGCCCCTGGTCAGAGCCCTGCGGTGGCTGCCGCTCGAGTTATCTTGCACGTGTGCTTGCGCATCAGATTGCCTTTTACTTGCGTTGGGATACAATCGAGGTATGGTCCGGTACGCAGGACATGACCTCGGAGAGGCGTTGCTGGTCGAGAGCGCGGAGGAGTGCGCCAAGTTGCTGGCCGACCACCGCGAGCACTTCGACGTCTTCGCCGCCGCCCTCCCCCACGCCGTCTTAGGCGAGTGGGCGTCGGTCCAGGCCGTGGTGAACCGCTGGCACGGCTTCGTCGGCGAGCTCCTGGAGGCCGCCGCCGCCCAGCTCCCCCAGCTCGTGGCCCCCGTCGGGGGCCACCTCGGCATCCTCACTGCCACCCACCACCTGAGCGGGGAGCCCGTCGGCTACCTGGAGCACCTGATCGGCGACGTCCCCTTCTCGCCCATGCTGACCAGCTTCGGCCGCGATGTCGGTGTGGGGGTGGTGGCCGTCGACGCCTTGCGGGCCCTGCTGCCGGGGTGCCAGCGCCTGCGCATGGAGGCTTCCGCCGGCTGGCCCGATTGGCCCGGAGGGGCAGACGTGGCGCGCTACCGGCGCCTCGTGGAGGTCGCCCTGCGCCAGATGCAGCCCCCGCTCGACCAGGTGCGCGCCATGTTCGACCTGACCACCGCCGAGATCGCGGGTCTCTTCGGTGTGCGTCGCCAAGCTGTCGAGCAATGGGAGCGCGCCGGGGATGTCCCCGGCGCCAGGCGCGAGAAACTGGCCAACCTGTTGGCGGTGGGGGAGATCCTCGAGCGCAAGCTCCGGCCCGGGCGGCTTCCCCTGGCCGCGCGCCGGCGGGCCGACGCCTACGGCGGACGGACGTTGCTGGAGATGGTCCGCGACGACCACGACGCCAAGCTGCGAGAGATCACCGAACGGGCCTTGGACTGGTCGAGCACGGCATGAGCCCCACGTCTCGCTTGGCGGAGTTCTTCTCATGGAGGTGATCGAGCGCGGCGGCGAGCACTGCCGCGTCGCCGACCCCGACTGGGAGGACCTCCTCGACGGGTCGTACTCGATGCGCTTCGGCGGCCGCTGGAACGCACCCGGCAGCTTCCCGGTGATCTACCTCAACGCGGATCTCGACACCGCCAGGGCCAATGCCCGGCACCTGCTCACCGAAAGGCTGCGGGGCCAGCCTTTCATGGCCGAGGACCTCGATCCCGCGCAGCTCCCGGTGTTGGTGTGGGCGGCCGCGCCGGCGCGCCGCTACCTCGATGTCGTGACTCGTGACGGGATCGTCGCCAACGGGCTCCCGACGACGTACCCGCTCGACGAGTCGGGCCAGGTCGTCCCACGCACTCGCTGTCAACCCATCGGGCAGGGTGCCTGGGAGGGCGGGCTACCCGGTGTCGCCGGCCGCCCGGCGGTGGAGAGCGCGCCGCCCACCGGGGAGGAGCTGGCATTCTTCGACCGTCACGAGGTCGAGCTCGAGGTCACGCTGGTCCAACCTTTCGAGCAGTGGTACGGCCCCTTTGATTGGTGAGGATCTGCGGGTGTGCGCCGCCGAAGGTCGTTGCCGGCCGCAGCGTTCTCCCTCTGGTTGGCGATGATGCAGCGCGCCCTGCGCGGTGATGGAGCCGGGTTCCGAGGCGATCCGGGTCGTTCTCGCCAAGCGGCCGGGGCCGCGAGGGGTGTCGGCGGTCGCCGGCCGCGGTACCGTCGTCGTGGCCGGTCCGTCCGGCCGGAGGGAGTAGCCATGCGCGCCGTGGTCCTCGACACCCCGGGTCCGCTCGACGCCGGCGTGCTGCACATCGCTGACGTCGCCGATCCGAGCCCGGGCCCCGGGCAGATCGTCGTGAAGGTGGCGGCCTGCGGCGTGTGCCGCTCGAACCTGCACATGGTCGAAGGCGACTGGGTCGACTACGGCGTTCCCGCCTTCACGCCGATCATCCCGGGGCACGAGGTGGTCGGACGGGTGACCGAGGTCGGGAGCGAGGTCGACTGGCTCCGGCCCGGCGACCGCGTGGGCGTGCAGCCCCTGTGGTCCACCTGCGGGCACTGCCGGTACTGCCTCACCGGGCGCGACCAGCTGTGCCAGACGAAGCAGATCACGGGCGAGACCGTCAACGGCGGGTACGCCGAGTACATGCTGGCCACCGCGGCCCACGCCCACCTGGTCCCCGACGAGCTCGACGACGTGGAGGCCGCCCCGCTGTTCTGCCCGGGCGTGACGGCGTACAACGCCGTGTCGAAGGCAGCCCCGCATCCCGGCACCACCCTGGCGGTGTTCGGCGTGGGAGGCGTGGGCCACATGGTGATCCAATTCGCCGTGCTCACCGGTGCCGACGTCTACGCCGTGGCGCGCGCCCCCGAGCACCTCGACCTGGCCCAGGAGCTCGGGGCCCGACCCGTCGACGCCACCCGCGGTGACGTGGCGGCGGTGCTCGCGGCCGACGGGGGAGTGGACGCCGCCGTGGTGTTCGCACCCTCCGACGACGTGCTGCGCCAGGCCGTGGCGGCGATCAAACCCGGTGGCACCGTGGTCCTCGGTGTCCATGCGCAGGTGGGTGCCCTTCCGTTCGCCGACGAGAAGCGAGTCGTCGGATCGGTCATCGGATCGCGCCAGCAGATGCGAGACGTGCTGGCCCTGGCGGCCGCGGGGAAGGTCCGGGCGCACTGCGACGCCTACCCGCTGGACGAGGCGGTCGAGGTGCTGGGCCGCCTGAAGCGGGGCCAGGTGCGGGCCCGGGCGGTGCTCGTCCCGGGGGCCTGACCCGGCCGTCCCATTGAACCTGAAGCTGAGACTGGAGGATCAGATGGAGAAGGTCTTCGAGATCTACATCCGCACCACCCCCGAGCGCCTCTGGGAGGCGATCGTCACCCCCGAGATCAGGGCCAAGTACAACTTCGGCGCCCAGGTCCACTCGGAGTGGACGCCCGGGTCGCGCCTCGAGATGGGCGCGCCGGGTGCGGCGGGGCTCCTCGGCGAGGGCGAGGTCCTCGAGGTCGACCCCCCGCGCCGGCTCGTCCACACCATGGTGGCGCTCTGGGGCGACGACGTGGAGGCCGAGGGCGCCTCCAGGGTGACGTGGGAGGTCGAGCCCGTCGCCGACTCCTGCCGCCTGACGGTCACCCACGACCAGCTCCGCGAGGGCGCCGACGCCCAGCTCTACGGCGGTTGGCCGATGATCCTGTCGGGCCTGAAGACGTGGCTCGAGAGCGGCCAGCTGCTCACGACGCCGGGGTCGCTCCTGTACGGACCGGGCTGACCGCGCCGCCCCGCCCCGGCGTTGGCGCCGTTGCGCCGTCGCGAGAGCGATCGACGACGGGTTGCTCAGAGCTTGGTCAGGATGTTGGCGCAGGAGCTGACGTCGACACCGGGCGTGGGCTCGACCTCGAGCGACGTGACCACGCCGTCCTCGATGACCGCCGCGTAGCGCTGCGACCGCAGGCCCAGGCCGGCGCCCGACCCGTCCCATTCGAGGCCCATGGCCCTGGTGAACTCGGCGTTGCCGTCGGCCAGCATGACGATCTTGTCGCCGACGCCCTGGGCGTCGCCCCACGCCTTCATGACCCAGGCGTCGTTGACCGACACGCACGCGATGGTCGACACGCCCTTGGCCGTGAGCTCGTCGGCGTTCTCGACGTACCCCGGCAGGTGGAACTTCGAGCAGCCGGGGGTGAACGCCCCCGGTAGGGCGAAGAGCACGACCTTCCCCCGACCGAGCACCTCACCGGTCCGGATCGGGACGGGTCCCTCGGGCCCCATGGTCTTGATCTCGATGTCAGGGACGGAACTGCCGATCGCGATGGCCATGGGCGCACCCTATTCGCCGTCGACGCTCCGTCGGGTCGCGCGCCGAGGTCGATCGCAGTCGCGGCCAGATCGGGCCTGGGATCGCGCCCGGTCGACACCGGTCGACAACGGTCGACACCGGTCGACACCGGTAGGGACCCGGGGTCGTCCCGCGCATCGAGCGGCTCCGGGATGCTCGCGCCTAGGGTGGTCGCGGCCGCCGCGGGGGTATCGCCGTGGGCGGTCGGGCGGGGACGACAGGGGGACGGCACGTGACGAAGCGGACGAAGGTCCTGGCAGCGATCGGCCTGGTGGCGGCGCTCGGCGCCGGGGTCGCCGGAGGCCTCGCGTCGTCGGCGTCCGCCAGGTCGAGGCCGACGCCGGTGCGGTTCCAGACGGCGGGGGCCCCGGTGACCAGTGTGTCGTTCAGCTTCAGCGTGTCGGTGAGCGGCCTCACGAAGCACGGCGGCGCCATCACCGTGACGGGCAGCGGCCAGGCCGACTTCGCCAACGATGCCGCCTCGCTGCAGGTCAACCTGCCCGCCGGCGTGGCCGGCATGATCCCGGGCGCCCCGGCCGGGCCCGAGGTCGTCAACGTCGTGTTGTCGGCGGGCACGGTCTATGCCGAGGTCCCCGCGCTGTCGGGGCTCGTGGGGGCGCCGTGGGTTTCGGTGGCGCTGCCCTCGAGCGTGACGTCGGGGATACCGGGGGTGTTCAGCACCATCGCCTCCGCCCTCGGCAACGCCAACGACATCCTCACCTTCGCCTCGGCCCACCACGGCAGGTCCGGCTCGCTCGGGGCGTCCACCGTCGACGGATCGGCGGCCACGGGGAGCCGGGTCGCCGCCCGGCTCCCGGGCGGGTCCCGTCTGTCGGCGGCTGTGTGGGTCGACGGGTCGGGCCACCTCGTGCGGGTGACCGGTGGCGTCACCCACGGTGGCGGTCCCCACGGAGCGGGCATCACCGGTTCCGTCGACCTCACCGGCTACGGCGCACCGGTGACCGTCACGGTCCCACCGTCGTCCCAGGTGAAGGCGATCCCGTACTCGCTCGTCGCCCAGTTCCTGGGGAGCGTCCTGAAGGGGGCGCACCTGCCGTTGCGGCTGCCGCTCGCCGCCTGACGGCCCGCGCCGGCCGGGATCGGTCGGCACGCCTTCACGCTTCCTTCACCGTCGGCATGGCAACGTCGCGGATGTGACACCGCCCGAGCGCTCGCGGTCGCAAGGCGAGCCGTTCACCCCACTCGGGCGGTGCCGCATCGCAACGCCGCAGGGCGTCTTGCTCCTCGAGCCGGCCGCATCGGGAGGAGGGCGCTACTACTTCGTGCCCGGGTGCCTCGGCCCGCTCGATGCTCCCGACCTGCCCGAGGGCCTTCGCGGAGAGTGGGCGGACTTCGACTGGGTGCGCTGGGTCGCCGACGAGGACGGGCCGGGATTCCGCATGCGCATCGGCGTCGGCGATACCGCCGCCGGGCGGACCGAAGTGGTCTCGGGCCCCGTGCGCCGCATCGTGGGTGACTTCACGACCGACGACGCCGTCGTGTGCGGGCCGTCGACGCGTCCCCGGGCCGCCGCCCGCCTGGGACGCCTGCTTCGTTTCACGCTGCCGTAAGGTCCGCTCCGTAGGGTCGGTCCCGTGCACCAGACCCTCGTCCGGCCGCGGCCGGCGCCCCCCTCGTCGTCGCGCCCCGGGCCGCGGCGGCCCTGGGTCGCACGCCACAAGGTGGTGAGCGTCCTCGTCCTCGTCGTCGTGCTGCTCACGCCGGTGTGGTGGTCGTTGGGCTCGGCGCTCTCCGACCCCGCGCTGGGGACGAGCATGTCGGCGCGCCTCGCCGAGTGGGTGCGGGGCCACGGCGGTGGGTCCTTCGTGGCGTGGGCCGAGAACACCTGGTACTCCCACCACCCGCCGCCGGTGGGGGGACGGCCGGCCAAGGGCGCCATCCCGGCCCCGACGTCGCCACGGACGTCCGGTACGGGCACGACCGGTGCCGGCGCCACGAGCGCGCCCGCCGTGACCCACCTGCCGCCGCCGGCGGCCATCGTCCCCATCGCCAGCCCGGCCATGTCGGGCGAGGGCCAGTGGCACCCCGTGGGCCGCACGGTGGGCGGGCAGCCCGCTGTCTACGAGGCGTTCCTGCGACCCGACGCCGTGCACACGAGCGTCGTCGTGGGCGTGGCGTACATGGACATGTCACTGCTGTCGGCCACGCTGTACTCGGGCAGCACCATCCCGGGGGGTGGCCCGTGGCAGCACACGGCGCCGGTGACGTCCCAGGCGGCCACCTCCCTCGTGGCGGCGTTCAACGCAGGCTTCCTCATACCCAACAGCAATGGCGGGTACTACGCCCAGGGCAAGACCGTCATCCCCCTGCGGACGGGGGCGGCGTCCTTCGTGATCTACCGCGACGGCACCGCCACGGTGGCCCAGTGGGGGCGCGACGCCTCGCTGACCCCCGACGTCGTGGCCGTCCGCCAGAACCTCAACCTGATCGTCGACGGGGGACAGCCCGTGCCCGGGTTGAACGCCAACGACACCACGCAGTGGGGCGCGACCCTCGGCGGCAGCATCTACGTGTGGCGCTCGGGCGTCGGGGTGACCGCCGACGGGGCGCTCGTCTACGTGGGGGGGCCCGACCTCAACATCACCGACCTGGCGGCCGTCCTGGTGCGGGCCGGCGCCGTGCGGGCCATGGAGCTCGACATCAACACCGACTGGGTCAACTTCGCCACCTACGCGCCGTCGGGCCCCGCCGCGCCCGCCTCCCCGGCCAACGGCACCGACCTGCTCCCGTCCATGGTGGGGACGCCCCAGCGCTACTTCGAGCCCTGGTGGTCCCGGGACTTCTTCACCATGTCGGCGCGGGCCCGCGCCGGGGGCTGACCACGTCGCCGTCTCCTGGCTCTGTTCGGTGGTGAGGTAGACCGCCGGCGGTATCGCCGGGCGTGTGGCGGAGACGAATGCATCCGACCAGCCTTCCTGACAGATGTCCGCGGTAGCCTCCGCCGCATGGACGCGATCATCGGCGATCTCGCCGATCAACACGCCGAGCTGCGTTCCCTCGTCGAGCGGTGCACCGACGACGACTGGTCGCGCCAGACTCGGTGCGACGGGTGGGACGTCGCCGACGTCCTCCTGCACCTCGTCCAGACCGACGAGCTCGCGGTCGCCAGCGCGCGCGGCGATCTCGACGGCTATCTCGACGGGTTCCTCGGAGCCCGCGACGAGACGTCGATGACCGTGGATGGCGCCGCAGCCGCCCAGGTCGAGCTCGAGCGCGCCATCGGTGGGACGGCCATCGCGGCCCGATGGGAGGAATCGTCGGTGGCATTGCAGGCCGAGCTGCGCGCCGGCGACCCCCACCGACGCGTCACATGGGTCGCCGGGCAGCTCTCGGTGCGGACCCTCGCCACGACGCGCCTGGCCGAAACGTGGATCCACGCCGGCGACATCGCGACCGCGCTCGGCATCGACCTCGCGCCGACCGATCGCCTCTACCACGTGGCGCGGCTGGCCTGGCGCACGCTCCCGTACGCGTTCGCGCACGCCGGCGTCGCGCTCAGTGGGCCCGTGGCACTCGATCTCGTCGGACCCCACGGGGATCGATGGCTCTTCGCTCCCGATGTCCCCGAGACGACGACGATCCGGGGGAGCGCCCTGGAGTTCTGTGCGATCGCCGCACGACGAGTGGCGCCATCGCAGACGTCTCTCGTCGGTGAGGGCCCCGACGCCGCCATGGTGCTCCACCTCGTCCGCACCTACGCGCAGTAGCCCCGGTCCCCACCCGGCACCCCGGCCCCGGGTGCCGGGTGCCGGGTCCGCTCAGCCGGCGGCGTCCCCGGTCGCGGCGGCTGCCGGGAGCCGTGCGGGGGCGGGCGTGCCGGTGAGCGTCGTCCGGGGACGGACCGCCAGCACGACCGGTGGGAGCGGACGCTGGTCGAAGTCGAAGTCGTCGGTCAGGTTGCCGAGGATCTTCTGGTTCTCGCGCACGTCGGGCCTCGGGTCGGGCCGGCCGTCGGTGGCCGGGTCGAGGCGCTGCCCGTGGAGGAAGTCGTCCTCGATGAACTTGTCGTAGGCGTCGAAGCTCAATGTCTGGTGGTCGACCGTGCCGCGCTTGGCGTAGGGGCTGATGACGATGCTCGGGACGCGCAGCCCGTAGCCGTTCTGGTCGACCGTCGGCGGCGGCACATGGTCGTAGAAGCCGCCCCAGTCGTCCCAGGCCAGGAAGATCGCCGTTGAGCCCCAGTCCGGGCTCCGCATCACCGCGTTGACCAGGCTGGTCACGTAGCTCTGCCCGTAGCTCACGGGGGCGGGCGGGTGCTCGCTCACCGCGCCGGAGGGCACGACCCACGACACCGCGGGGAGCGTGCCGCGCCGGGCCGCCGCGTAGAACTGCGACACCGACCGGATGTTGCGCAGCTGGTGGTCGGCCGCCACGGTGTCGAACCACGGCAGCGGGTTCCAGATCCCCGGGGTGCCGGCGTCCTGCCGGACCGGCGCGCAGGAGACGGCTGCGGGGTTCTCGCAGTCCGGCTCCGTCCCGCTCACGACGTAGTACCCCCAGCTGACGCGGGCCTTGTGCAGCAGGTAGGTCAGGTCCGTCCAGGCGTAGACGGGCTGACCGCTCACCCTCGGCGTGTTGCCGTGTTTCGGGTTGCCACCCCCGGTCGTCGGGCCGCGCGCGCCGCCGTAGACGGGGGCGGCCGGCGGCCGCTCGGCCGGCCTGGTCTGCAGGGCGTTGACGCAACTCGAGGGATTGTCGACCTCGGTGCAGTACGCCGACCACTCCGACACCAGGAAGAGGTGCGAGGGCAGGCTCCACGAGGCGTTCGGTTCGAACATGTGGTCCTGCAGGACGAAGTCCTTGGCATAGGCCCAGTAGTTGGGGATGTCGCTCTGCGTGTGGTACCCCATCACGTCCGGCGCCGCCGAGTTGGTGCACGCCGGGTTGGTGGGATCGAGGCAGCCTTTGCGGCCCGACTCGGCCTGGCCGACGAAGCCGTCCATCTTCCCGCCGTCGATGTCGGCCGTCGCGTTGGGGGCCGAGTGGGGGCCGCCGCCGTTCACATCGGCATGGTCGACGTACGGTGTCACGCACGACCCCGTCGCCGGGTCCGGTTCGCACACCGCGGGCGAGCCGTCGGTCATCGGGATGCCGTCCGCGCCGGGGAACGTCCCGAAGTAGGAGTCGAAGGAGCGGTTCTCCTGCTGGATCACGATGACGTGCTTGATCTTGTGGATGCCCGCCGGCACGACGTAGGTGCCCGTGGGCCCCCCCGACACCCGCTCCACGCGCGTGGGCGCCGCCGTGCCGCCGCCGCAGGCGCCCAGCACGAGCGCGAGGGGGAGCGTGAGGGAGAGCGCGAGGGCGGCGCCGCCGCCCCGGTGCAGCCCCGGCGTGCACCCCGCGGCGCTGCTCGCCCTGTGTGGCCGCACCGTCGAGAGCGCCTCGGCCGCCCTACAAGGCCTCGGTGGCCAGGACCTGGCGCAGGTGCTGGCGCCCGCCGGTGCGCAGGATCGCCCGCCCGTAGACGGCGGAGGCCACGCGCGCCACACCGACGGTGGCGACCAGCATGAGCACCGCCGACAGGGAGAACTGCCACCACGTGGTCTGCCCGGTCGCCACCAGGACGGGCATGGCGAACGGCGCGGTGGGCGGCACGAAGGCCAGGACGCGCACCAGGGGGGAGGCCGCCCCGTTTCCCAGGGCGGTGAACGAGACGATGTAGCCGAAGAGGATGGGCAGTTGCAGCGGGAAGGCCAGGCTCTGGACCTGCTCCTGGCGATCGGCCAGCGACCCGGCGGCGGCCCATACCCAGCAGTAGAAGGCGTAGCCGAGGACGACCCACAGCAGAGACCCCACCACGCTGAGGGCGGCGGCGCCGTGCAGGAGGTCGGAGCCGAGCGCGGCGCCCAGGCCCAGGGCCACGCCCACGATGAGGGCGGCCTGGAGCATGGCCACGGCGCCGATGCCGATGACCTTGCCGGCGAGGAGCTCTTCCGGCCGCAGCGTCGACAGCAGGACCTCCACGACACGCGAGGACTTCTCCTCCACCACGCCCATCAGGAGCCACGTGCCGTACGTCGTGAGCAGGACGTAGGTGAGGATCAGGCCGTAGATGGCGGTGGAGCGGGCCGTCTGGTTGTGCTTGGGCGGCTGGAGGCTGTGCACCGCCAGGGGACGGGGATGGGCGAGCTGCGCGGCCCGCGCCGGCGCCAGGCCGGCCGCCTCGAGCCCCGCCTGCAGGCTGATGGTGCTCGCCAGGACGCGCGCCAGCAGGGCCGTGGTGGAGGTGTCGGTGGGGTCGAGCGCCTGGTCCACGAGCAGGCGACGGGCGCCGATCAGGACGATGGCGACGCGGCCCGATCGCAGGTCGCGGGTCGCGGCGGCCTGCGAGGGCTCGTCGACCAGCGTCAGCGTGGTGCCCACCGCGGGCCCCGCGGCGACGACCGTGGCGCGCAGCGGCGCCGACAAGGTGCCCACGACGCCCACCCGGTCGTGGACGTGATTGCCGCGGCGCAACACCGGGATGGTGACCGCGGCGGCCACCGCCAGGAGGATGACCGCCGTCCCGATGCGGAAGGTCCGGCCCCGCACGCGCTCGCGCACCTCGCGCCGGGCGACCAGCCCGACGTCCCCACCGAACGAGTCGAGCGCCGCCCCGAGGCGCCCGAGGCGCCGCCTGCCCGCCGCGTCGGGGCCGTCCGTCCCCGCCGACGGACCGGCGGCGCGGGCGCGGGCGCGACGCCGCCACCACAGGCGCAGGGCCACGAGCACCGCCGCGACGGCGACGTACAGCCACTTCACCCCAGGGCCTCCCGGAAGACCTCGGAGAGCCGACGCCGTTCGAAGCCGAAGTGCTCCACGGTCCCGGCCTGCATGGCGGCGGCGAGGACCCCCTGGGGGTCGGTCCCCTCGTCGAGCACCAGACGCACGGCCCCACCCTCGGTTCTCGAGATCGTCACGCCGGGAAGGGCCCCGGCCCAGGCACCGGTCCAGTCGCCCGCCACCTTGACCACCAGGCGACGCCGGCCACCGGTGGTCAGCTCCTCCACCGTCCCCGACGCCACCAGCCGGCCGTGGTCGATGATGGCCACGGACTGGCACAGGTCCTCGACCAGGTCGAGCTGGTGGCTCGAGAACAGCACGCCGCGGCCGGCGGCGGCCTGCTCGGTCAGCACCCGGCTCACAGTGTCGACGCCGGTCGGGTCGAGCCCCGACAGCGGCTCGTCGAGCACCACGAGCTCCGGCTCGTGCACGAAGGCGGCGGCCAGCTGGACGCGCTGCTGGTTCCCGAGCGAGAGCGCCTCCACCTTGCTGTCGGCGCGGTCCCCGACACCCAGCCGGTCGAGCCACTCGCCGGTGGCGCGGCGGGCGTCGGCCGGCGCCATGCCGTGCAGCCGGGCGAGATACGTGATCTGGTCGGCGATGACCATCCCCGGGTACAGGCCGCGCTCCTCGGGCATGTACCCGAACCGGCGGCGATCGTCGGCCGTCACGGGGCTGCCCTTCCAGCGGACCGTGCCGGCGCCCAGCGCCACCAGGCCGAACACGGCTCGCATGGCGGTCGTCTTGCCCGCCCCGTTGGGCCCCAGGAAGCCGAAGACCTGACCGGGGGGAACGGTGAACGACAGGTGGTCGAGCGCCACCACCTCCCCGTAGTGCCGGACCAGGCCGTCGAACTCAAGCACGACGACATCCCCGTTCCCCCGGGGCCCGGACCACCGTCGCCGTCCCGCACCCGGCGCGGCGTCGCCCACCACCGGGGCACCGGGTGCGGGTGCGGGCGCACCGGCACTCCACGCCCACGCCCACGCCCACGTCCAGCGCCATCGACCCTGGCTAGCACAGCGGCGGGGGCCGGCGCGACCGCGTCGTAGCCTCGCGACGATGAGCACCGGTCGGTGGCTGGGGCCGCTCTCGGCGCGCGACTTCCGTCTCTTCCTGGCGGGGCGGGCGACGTCGTTCGTGGGCACGGGCATGCTGCCCGTGGCCCTGGCTTTCGCGGTCTTCGCCCGGCATGGCCCCACCGCCGACGTCGGGTACGTGCTGGGCGCCGAGACCCTGCCCCTCGTGCTCCTGCTCCTCGTCGGCGGGGTGGCGGCCGACCGCTTCAACCGTCGGATGGTCATGCTGGGCGCCGACCTGCTGCGGGCCGTCGCCCAGGGCGTGCTGGCGGCGTGGATCCTGGTGGGCCGGCCGCCGTTGTGGGGATTCCTCGCCACGCAGGCGCTCGTCGGCACGGGCACGGCGTTCTTCACGCCGGCGATGACCGGCCTGATCCCGCAGGTGTCGCCGGCCGGCCAGCTCCAGCAGGCGAACGTCCTCAACGGCATGGCCGAATGGTCGGGCCGCCTGCTCGGTCCCGCGCTGGCCGGGGTGATCGTGGCGACGGCCGGCGCGGGCTGGGCCGTGGCCGTCGATGCCGCGTCCTACCTCGTGAGCGCGGCGTGCCTCGCCGGACTGCGGGTGGGCTGGTCGGGGACCGACCACGGGGAGCCGTTCCTGTCGCAACTGCGCACGGGCTGGCAGGCGTTCAGCTCCCGCACGTGGTTGTGGGCCATCGTGGCCCAGTTCTCCTCGTACGGGTTCTTCGTGTTCGCACCGTTCTTCGTCCTGGGCGCGGTGGTGGCCAGGCAGTCGCTCGGGGGCGCGGCGGCGTGGGGGACCGTGCTCGCCCTGCAGGGGCTCGGGTCGGTGCTGGCGAGCCTGGTCATGCTGCGCGTCAGGCCGCACCGCCCGCTGCTCGTGTCGGAGCTCGTCCTGATCACCTACGCGCTCCCCATCCTGATGCTGGCCACCCGCGCCCCGTTGGCGGCGGTGGCGGCGACGGCGTTCGTGTCGGGCGCGGGCTTCGGCGTGTTCGGGCCTCTGTGGGACACCACCATGCAGCGAGAGCTCCCGCCGGTGGTCCTGTCGCGGGCGAGCGCCTACGACTGGTTCGGGTCCATGGTGTTCCTGCCCGTGGGCTACGCCCTCACGGGGACGATGGCGGGGGTCTTCGGGGTCGACGGCTCGCTCTACCTGGCGGCGGGGTGGCTGCTCGTCACCATCGCCGTGGTGGTGGCGCTGCCCGGCGTGACGTCGCTCACCGACACCCGTCCCGACCGCGACGGCGCCGCGCCCGCGGCCTCAGCCTGACGCCGCCGACGGGCCCGGCCACCCGTCGAGGGCGCCGCGCACGCCCCGCAGGGCGACGAGACCCTTGACCAGGCCCACCACGACGTTGCCGGCCGTGTCGGCCACGACGCGCACGATCACGAGGCGCGTGGCGGCCAGGGCCGCGGCCACCCAGGCCGATTCCATGTCCACCGCCAGTGCACCGCTGCGCGCCAACTCGGCCCGGCGCTCGCCGTGGACCAGCGTCCGGGACGACACCACGGGGCCGAGGTGCACGCTGCGCCCCCCGGCGCGCAGGGCGCCGGCCACGGCGGCAGCGTCGCCGGCGGGCAGGGGTGTCTCGTCGCCGTCGGGGCCCCGCACCGAGGTCGCCACCACCAGCTCCCCGGGCCGCAGGCCCGGGTCGAGGCCACCCGAGATCCCCGCCAGGACGACGGGGGCGCCCGGCGCCAGGCTCGCAGCCAGCCCCTCGGCGGCGGCGATGGCGCGCCGATGTCCCATGCCGATGCGCACCACGCGCCCGCCGAGCGCCAGCTTCTCGAGCCGCATGGCGGCGAGCACGGTCGCCGGCCGGCCAGGGTCCGAGGAGTCGCGAGCGCGGTCCACGGCGGCGCCTCAGGCCGGCGTCGAGCGCACCGGACGCGGCGCGCCCCCCCGGGCGTCGGGCGCCTCGTCGGCGAGCGGCCGGCCGTCGAGGTAGGTGACCGAGTTCGTCCGCACGGCCGTGACTCGTGACCCGGGGAGGACGATCCCCACCAGGTTGAGTGGGTCGGCCGCGCTCAGCCGGACCGTCTGACCCTGTCGGGTGCTGCGCCGCACGCGCCGCATGGCGTCGATCGCCTCCGGCAGCGCGTACTGCTCGCCGGCGAGGCCGTTCACGAAGCGCCCGCCGCGCACCAGGCCGCGCGCCTCGAGCCGGCGCAGCGCCCAGATCACCTCGCGCCACGGCAGTGCGATGCCCTCGCGCGCCGTGAGGTCCCAGAAGACCACACCCCACCGGGCGAGCAGCTGCCCGGCGACCTGCTCGGCCAGCGTGTCGGGGTCGGTGGCGGGGTCGGTGGCGGGGTCGGTGTCGGGGTCGGTGGCGGCCCCTGGGGTCGCGGGCAGCAGCGCCCACCGGCCCTCGCCCCCTTCGCGCCACGTGGGAGCGCGCCGGCCACCGGTGCGGAGCCGTTGCTCGTGTCGGTGGCGTCGCTTCCACGCCTCGCGTGCCGACAGCAGCGAGCGCACCGCCTGGAAGCCGTCGGCGGTGACGATGCCGCGGGCCACCAGGTCCCACAGCCCCTCCTCGACCTCCACCGGGAGCCGGCCGGTGGCGGTGCGCAGCTCGGAGTGGAACATCGCACCGTGGGCGCGCAGCGCGTCGAGCACCTCCTTGGCCGGGCCGTGCACGGGCTCGGCCGGCACGGCGTCGCCCCGCGACGCCCGCAGGAGCCACGGCAGGTCCTCGCGCAGCGCGAAGGTGACGGGCGTGGCCCGCGACGGCGTGGCCGATCCCCGGCGGGGCGTGTCCTCGGTGCTGTTCGGGCGCGGCGACAAGCGCCCCCAGACGAGCTCGCCGGCGTGGCACAGGTCCTCGAGCCATCGGTGCTGGTAACCCTCGACGCGTGCCGGCAGCACGGACTCCTCCCACGCGCCGGCGGGGATCTCGAACCCCTGGAGCTGGTCGACCACCGCCAGCACACCCGCCCGGCCCTGGCGCTGCGACCCGGGGGCGACGTGCTGCCACTCGAGGAGGAAGCGCATGAACTCCTGGGCGGTGACCGGCTCGATCTCGCGCCGGAGGCGGTGCTGCGTGTAGGCGTGCACGCGCGCCAGGAGGCGGCGGGCGCACCACTGCTCGTCGTCCGTGCCGGGGTCGAAGCGGCCCCGCATGGCGAAGCCCTCGGCTTCGAGGCGCCCCAGGCCGACCTGCACCCGGGTGCTCGCCAGGCCCGTGCGCTGCGCCAGCTCGGGCACCGTGACCGGCCCGGTCACGTCGAGGTGGCCGCGCACCGCGTCGGCGGCGGCGATGTCGGGGTCGGGGGCCTCGGTGGTGGCGAGCGAGCCGGGCACCTCGTCGGGGGCGAACGTGGCGGCGGGGAAGAGCGCTTCCACCCAGGGCCGGCGCTCCACCGCCAGCCACAGCATGCCGGCGTCAGCGGCGTCAGCGGCGTCAGCGGCGTCAGCGGTGTCACTGGTGCCGCCGACGACCGTCGCCACCGCGGCGCGCCCGGCGCTCACGAGCGTGGCGAACCACTCCGCCTGGTCGTGGCGCGGGCGCCACACCACCGCCGACAGGAGGAGGTCGTGCAGCTCCTCGGGCCCGCGCACGTCGGGGGCCGCCTCCTCGCGCACGCGCGCCAGGGCGGCCTCGTCGAGCCGGCCCAGCGCCTCGGCGTGCAGGGGGAGACCGCGCCGGAGCTGCACGGCCCGCGTACGGCGCTCCTCGAGCGGCGCGTCGTCGAGGAAGGTGTAGGGCTTGCCGTTGAGGATCTCGTGCGAGAACACCGAGGGCGTGGACGACTCCACGAAGTGGACGGCGACCTCGCCCGCCTCCATGCGCGCCAGCAGGCCCACGAGCCCGTCGACGTCCATGGCTTCGTGCAGGCAGTCGAGCATCGTCTGGCGCACGATGACGTGGTCCGGGATCTCGATGGGGCCGCCCGGCGTGTTCTCCTGGCAGGCGGCCAGGGCGGGGAAGACCGCGGCCATCAGGTCGTCGGCCTCCATGCGCTGGATGGGCAGCGGGTTCTTCTTCCCACCCCGGAAGCGCAGCACGGCCAGGGAGCGGTTGAGGTTCCAGCGCCACCGCGAGGCGAACATGGGCGACGCCAGCACCGCCTGGCGCAGGGTCGCCTCGGCGGTGTCCGAGCGCAGCAGGCGCGGCGCGCTGTCGAGGGGGAAGCTGTGCTGGGGGCCGAGCGACAGCACCACGGCGTCGTCGTTGGCGGCCGCCTGCAGCTCGAAGTCGAATGTGGCGCAGAACCGCTTGCGCAGCGCCAGGCCGAAACCCCGGTTGATGCGGCCGCCGAACGGGGCGTGCACCACCATCTGCATGCCGCCGGCCTCGTCGAAGAACCGCTCGAACACGATGTGGTGGCAGGTGGGGAGCACGCCCAGCTCCCCGTGGCCGGCGGCGAGGTACTGCGCCAGCTGCTCGGCGGTGTCGGCCTCGAGGCCGCAGGTCTCTTCGAGGTGGCGCCGTACGGCATCGAGCCCCGGGGGAGCTCCGTCGGTGCCGCCGGCGCCGGTGAGGAGCTCGCCCACGGTGCGCCGGAGCTCGGACACCTCCTCGGAGAGCTCCTCGGTCCGGCTCGGCGCCTCGCCGACCCAGAACGGGATGGTGGGGTGCGCGCCCTCGGCGTCGGTGACCCGCACCTCGCCCTGGGTGACGCGCCGCACCCGCCACGAGTGCGTCCCCAGGAGGAACACGTCGCCCACCATCGACTCGATGGCGAAGTCCTCGTTGACGGTGCCGACCGGCGTGTCGTCGGGCTCGGCCACCACGCGGTAGTCGCCCACCTCGGCGATGGCGCCCCCGCTCGTGAGCGCGGCGAGGCGCGCCCCGCGCCGCGGGCGGAGCACGCCGTTCACGCCGTCGCGGTGCACGTAGGCCATGCGCTTGCCGCGGCCTGTCGTGATCCCCTCGCTGACCAGCTCCACCACGGCGTCGTAGTCGGCCCGGTCGAGCTGTGCGTAGGGGGCGGCGCCCCGCACCAGCGCGTAGAGCCCGTCCTCGGTCCACTCCTCCGCCGCGGCCACCTCGGCCACGATCTGCTGGGCCAGGATGTCGAGCGGGGCGACCGGGGGACAGGTGGCGTCGAGCCGCCCGGCGCGCACCGCCGCCAGCAGCGCGGCGCACTCCACGAGCTCGTCGCGCGTCATCGGGTAGAGGATCCCCTCGGGCGTGCCACCGCGCGAGTGGTTGGAGCGCCCCACGCGCTGCAGGAAGGTAGCGATGGCCCGGGGCGAGCCGACCTGGCACACGAGCTCGACGGGCCCGATGTCGATGCCGAGCTCGAGCGAGGCGGTGGCCACGAGGGCCCGGAGGTCCCCGGCGCGCAGGCGGTCCTCCACGCGCAGGCGCCGGTCCTTGGACAGGCTGCCGTGGTGCGCGGCGACCTGGTCGGGGCCCAGGCGCTCGCCGAGGAGGTGGGCCAGGCGCTCGGACATCCGCCGGGTGTTCACGAACACGAGGGTGGTGCGATGGGCGCGCACGTGATCGGCGATGCGGTCGATCACCGCGCCGAACTGCTCGGTCGACGACACCGCGGCCAGCTCCGTGTCGGGGAGCTCGATGCGCACCCGGAGGTCGCGGGCGTGGCCGCAGTCGACGATGTCGGCGCGGCGCCCGTCGCCGACGCCCGTGAGCAGTCGGGCCGTCTGCTCGATGGGTCGTTGCGTGGCCGACAACCCGATGCGCTGGGGCCGGCCGCCGATCTGGAGGTGCTCCAGCCGCTCGAGCGTGATGGCGAGGTGCGACCCCCGCTTGTCGCGGGCCAGCGCGTGGATCTCGTCGACGATCAGCGTGGACACGCTGCCGAGCACCGCCCGGCTGCGCTCGGCGGTGACCAGGAGGTAGAGGCTTTCCGGCGTCGTGACCAGAATGGTGGGGGGGTCCTTCACCATGGCGGTGCGCGCTGCCGCCGTGGTGTCGCCCGTGCGCACGCCGACGGTGATCGGCGCCACCGGGAGCCCGAGCTCGCGCGCCACCTCGGCGATCTCGCCCAGCGGGCGCTGCAGGTTCTGGTGGATGTCGACGGCGAGCGCCTTCAGGGGGGAGACGTAGACGACCCGGCTGGCGCCCCCGACGGCCTCGCCGGCCTCGTGGGCGCGGTACAGGGCGTCGATGGCCACGAGGAAGCCGGCCAGGGTCTTGCCCGACCCGGTGGGGGCGGCGATCAGGGTGTCGCCGCCCCCGGCGATGCGCGGCCAGCCCTCCGCCTGGGGCGTCGAGGGGCCGTCGGGGAACCGCCGGGAGAACCAGGTGGCCACGGCGGGGTGGAACGCCGCCACGGTCGGGGCGGTCGGCGGCCCGGGGGGGGCGTCGGAGGGCATCGGGCCCATTCCAGCACCGGCGTGTGACACACCCGGAGCGTACCGGCGCACCGCCCACGCGCCGCCGGCGCCGTGCTGCCCACGCGCCGCCGGCGCGGCGGCGGTAGACAGAGGAGCATGCAGATCGGCGTGGTCTTCCCCCAGACCGAGATCGGCGGCGACGTGGGCGCCGTGCGGGCCTATGCCCGGGGCGTGGAGGAGGCGGGGTACGCCCACCTCGTCGCCTACGACCACGTGGTGGGCGCCGACCCGGTCGCCCATCCCGGATGGAACGGCCCCTACGACGTGGACTCCACGTTCCACGAGCCCTTCGTGCTGTTCGGGTTCCTGGCCGGCATCACCCGGCTGGAGCTCGTGACCGGGATCGTCATCCTGCCGCAGCGCCAGACCGCCCTGGTGGCCAAGCAGGCAGCCGAGGTCGACCTGCTCACCGCCGGCCGGTTCCGGCTCGGCGTGGGCCTCGGCTGGAACGCGGTGGAGTACGAGGCGCTGGGCAAGGACTTCACCGACCGGGGACGGCGGGTCGAGGGCCAGGTCGCGCTGCTCCGGCGGCTGTGGACCGAGCGTGCCGTCACCGTCCACGGCCCCGACGAGCAGGTGACCGGCGCCGGCATCGCGCCCTTGCCGGTGCAGCGCCCCATCCCCGTGTGGTTCGGGGCGGCGTCGCCCCCGGCCTATCGCCGGGCCGGTCGGCTCGGCGACGGCTGGATGCCGCTGGTGCCACCCGGGCCCAAGCTCGACGAGGCGAAGGAGATCCTCGAGCAGGCGGCCCGGGCCGCCGGGCGGGACCCGGCCGCCCTCGGCATGGAAGGCCGCGTCAACTGGGGGGACGGCGGCGTGGCGCGGGCGCTCGACCATCTCGGCCGGTGGCGCGCGGCGGGGGCCACCCACCTGTCGGTGAACACCATGGGGGCCGGCCTGGCGTCGGTGGACGAGCACGTGCGCGTCCTGGCGGAAGTGTCCGAGGCCTTCGGGCTCGGACGGTCCGCGCCCGGCTGACGGCGCCGGCCGGGGCGGTCGTCCGCCCCCCGTCCGTTGGTGCACGCGGGCGGCGCAGGCGGGTACCGTCGGGCTCCACCGGGGCCACACGGGCCCGGGGCCCGCCGAGACCAGGAGCCCGCCGCCTTGAGCACCTCCGACATGCCCTCCCTGGAGATCCCCGACGAGGTCCTCGCGGCTGTCCCCGAGTACGCGAGCAACGAGCAGGTCGTCGTGATCGTGGACTTCCAGGGGGTCGTCCTCGGGATGAACAAGGCCGCCGAGGCGCTGTTCAAGATGGAGAGCGCCGACATCGCCGGCGAGTTCGTCGAGATGCTCGTCCCCTCGGGCAAGCGCTGGGGCCACCAGGCCTACCGGCGCGGCTACCTGGTCGAGCCCCGCGACCGCGAGATGGACCCGGGTCTGTACCCCGAGGCCGAGACGGCGGAGGGTGAAATCGTCCCCATCGTGGGCCGGCTCCAACCCGTGCACGTCGACGGCAAGCTCTTCGTGGCCGCCCACCTGACCGTCGACGACGCCCCCCGTCCCACGGACTGACGCTCGCCCGGGCCGGCCGTGGGCCGGCCCCGACCTGCCTCCCGTCCCGACCTCGGCCCCGGATCGGCCCCGGCCCTCGGCCCGATCCGGTCCCCCGGCGCCGGATCGGCCCCGGCCCTCGGCCCCCGGCCCCCGGCCCCGGTCGATCCGACCGGGAATCCCGGTACCCTCCGATTGGTTGTGATTGCAACGATTCAGGCGCGCCCTCCCCGGGCGTGGCCGGGCGGGAGAAGGACCGACATGACCATGACAGAGCTGAACCGGACGCTGCCGCTGCTGCCCCTGACCTCGGGCGTGGTGCTCCCGGGCATGGTGTTCACGATGGCCCTCGAGACCGACGAGGCCAAGGCGGCGGCCGACGCCGCCGGC
Organism: Acidimicrobiales bacterium; assembly: GCA_035531755.1. NCBI lineage: Bacteria > Bacillati > Actinomycetota > Acidimicrobiia > Acidimicrobiales > Acidimicrobiales bacterium. Next base: position 23,915 of record DATKSK010000017.1, read on the forward strand.
TCGGTGGGCGGTGAGCTCGTCCTCGTGCCCCACATCGACGGCCGGTACGCCGCGGTGGGGGTCATCGCCTCGATCCTCGAGGTGGGGGAGCTGCCCGGCGGCCCCCTCGCCATGGTGGTGAGCGGCGTGCGCCGCGCCGCCATCGGCACCGCCGTCCCCGGCACCGGCCAGGCCCTGTGGGTCCAGGTCGACCCGGTGGCCGACGCCCCCGAGACGCCCGCCGCCATGGAGCTGGCCCGCGAGTACCGGGCCGTGCTGGAGAACATCCTCCTGACGAGGGGGGCGCGCCGCATGGCGGAGCGCCTGCGCGACGTCACGGACGCGTCGCAGATCGCGGATCTGTCGGGCTACTCCCCGGACCTGAGCCTCGCCCAGAAGGTCGAGGTGCTCGAGACCGTCGACCTCGAGGCGCGCCTGCGCCTCGTCCTCGGCTGGGCCCGCGAGACCCTCGCCGACCTGACGCTGCGCGAGCAGATCAAGACCGACGTCGAAGAGGGTATGGAGAAGACGCAACGCGAGTTCCTCCTGCGCCGCCAGCTCGAGGCCATCCGCAAGGAGCTCAACGAGATCGACGGCTCCACCGACGAGGGCACCGTCGACGACTACCGCACGAAGGTGGAGGCGCGCGACCTGCCCGACGCCGTGCGGACGGCGGTGCTGCGCGAGGTCGACAAGCTCGAGCGCACCAGCGAGCAGAGCCCCGAGCACGGGTGGATCCGCACGTGGCTGGACACCATCCTCGAGCTGCCGTGGGGGGTGCAGTCCGACGACAGCCTCGACGTCGAGGTCGCCGCGGCGATCCTCGACGAGGACCACGACGGGCTCACCGACGTGAAGGAGCGCATCCTGGAACACCTCGCCGTGCGCAAGCTGCGCGCCGAGCGCGGGCTGACGTCGGTCGGGCCGCGCGGCTCGGGTGCCATCCTGGCGCTCGTCGGCCCCCCGGGCGTGGGCAAGACCTCGCTCGGCGAGTCGGTGGCGCGTGCGCTCGGACGCTCGTTCGTGCGCGTGGCCCTCGGCGGCGTGCGCGACGAGGCCGAGATCCGTGGCCACCGCCGCACCTACGTGGGCGCGCAGCCGGGCCGCCTGGTCCGGGCCCTGCGCGAGGCGGGGACGATGAACCCCGTCATCGTGCTGGACGAGGTCGACAAGCTCGGCGCCGACTACCGGGGGGACCCGTCCTCGGCCCTGCTCGAGGTCCTGGACCCGGCCCAGAACCACACGTTCCGGGACCACTACCTCGAGGTGGAGCTCGACCTGTCCAAGGTCCTGTTCCTGGCCACCGCCAACGTGGCCGAGACGATCCCGGGCCCGCTGCTCGACCGCATGGAGGTCATCCGGCTCGACGGCTACACCGAGGACGAAAAGGTGACCATCGCACGCCACCACCTCCTGCGCCGCCAGCTCGAGCGCACCGCGCTGCGGGCGGACGAGGTCGAGGTGTCCGACGACGCGCTTCGGACGATCTCGGCCGACTACACGCGCGAGGCCGGCGTGCGCAACCTCGAGCGTGAGATCGGCCGCCTCCTGCGCAAGGTCGCCACCAAGCTGGCGTCGGGCGCGGTGTCCGTACCGGTCGTGGTCGACGCCGGCGACGTCCGGTCCTGGCTCGGTCGCCCGCGCTTCTTCTTCGAGGCCGCCGACCGCACCAGCCTGCCCGGTGTCGCCACCGGCCTGGCGGTGACGGGCACGGGCGGCGACGTGTTGTTCGTCGAGGCCACCGTCATGGACGGGACCGAGGGCCTGACCCTCACGGGCCAGCTCGGTGACGTCATGAAGGAGTCGGCGGAGATAGCGCTGTCCTACGTGCGGTCGCACGCCACCGAGCTCGGCATCGACCCGGGCGCGTTCACCGGCAAGCGCTTCCATCTGCACGTGCCCGCGGGCGCGGTGCCGAAGGACGGGCCGTCGGCCGGCGTCACCATGACGACGGCGCTCGTGAGCCTGCTGCGTGACCGGCCCGTGCACGCCACGGTCGGCATGACCGGCGAGGTCACGCTGCAGGGCCGGGTGCTGCCCATCGGCGGTGTGAAGCAGAAAGTGCTCGCCGCGCACCGCGCCGGGCTCACCCACGTCGTCCTGCCCGTGCGCAACGGGCCCGACCTCGAGGACGTGCCCGAGAGCGTGCGCAACGAGGTCACGTTCCATCTCGCCGAGACCGTGGACGACGTGCTGACCGCGGCGCTGGCCGACGATGCCGTTGTGCCCGCGCCATCCTCCGGGGCCGGCGCGTCCGGCGCGTCCGGCGCGCCGGCGTGTGGGGACGGGAGCCCCGTCGCCGCCTGAGGACGGCCGTCGACCCGACACGGCGCGTCGGCGATGCCGGCGCGCCGTGCCGTCTGCCTGTCACCGATCGGTCACACGGCGTTCAGCGTGCGCCCGTCCCCAGGCACGGCGATACCCACACGGCGTGCACCGATAATCCACAGCGTTGTGGATGTCGTGCGGATATCTCCGGACCCGCGTGCGCGTCGTTCACGCGCGATGCCGCCCGGGCGTCGGCCGCGGAAGTGTCCACCCGTGGTGACAACCCGTCGCCACGTCAGGGTGTCACCCGATGTTGACTTGCGGCGGTCCCGGGTCCTCGCGCCAGCCGGGCGTTTCCGGCCGGAGCCGCCCGGCTGGGCGGGACCGGGCGCCTGGTCGCCGTCGAGAGGCGCGGGGCCGGCGGTTCAGCGGAGGTCGAAGGCCACCTTGATGGCGCCGCTCGTGCCCTGGTCCGCCAGCACCGAGAAGGCCTCGCGCCAGTCCTCGAGCCGGAAGGTGTGGGTGAGCAGGCCCGTCAGGTCCACACGTCCCTGGGCGGCCAGGTCGAGGAAGTGGGTGATGCCGTGCTTGCGCACGCCGTCGACCTCCTCGACGCCGAAGGCGTTGGAGCCGACCCAGGTGATCTCCTTGAAGTAGAGCGGTGAGTACTCCCAGCGCGCCGGCGCGTGGACCCCGCTCTTCACGAGCGTCCCCCGGGCCTTCAACAGGCGGACGCCGACCTCGAAGGTCTCCGGCTTGCCGATGGTATCGTAGACGACGTCGATGCCGCCGGGGTGTGCCATGGGCAGGCCCTCGCCCACGGGTCGGAGCACGCCACCGGACCAATCGGCCACCGCCTCGATGAGCGCCTGGCGGGGCTCGGGCGTGAACACCGTCGCCCCCAGGCGCCGGGCCAGCGCCGCCTGCGCCTCGAAGCGCGCCACCACCGCCACCTCGACGTCGGGGTACAGCGTCCGGAGGATGGCGGTGGCGGTCGTGCCGAGGGCCCCGGCGCCGTAGACGAGGGCGCGGCCGCCGGGCGCCGGTGGATGGCGCGTCACCGAGTGCAACGAGACCGCGAACGGGTCGGCGAAGACGGCGACCTCGTCGGGGACCCCGTCGGGGACGGGGATGAGCATGGAGTGGTGGGCGGGGAAGTACTCGGCGAACCCTCCCGGCGCGTCCTTGCACGTCCCGGTGTGGATGCCCGCCGCCAGGCTCCCCTCGGTGAAGTGCCAACAGAGGCTGTAGTCACCGGCCGCGCACGACGGGCACACCGGGTCGATGCCGCGGGGCCCGCACGACAACCACGGGTTGAGGACGACGCGCCGGCCGACCTCGAGGCTCTCGGCCCCGGGGCCGACCTCGGCCACGTCGGCCACCACCTCGTGGCCGAGGACGGTGGGGAACGTGAAGAGGTTCGACAGCGGGCTGTCCGAATTGCCCTCGCCGAAATCCATGAAGACCTGTTTGGCCTCGGAACCGCAGATCCCCGTCATGCGGGTCTTGGCCATGGCCCATCCCGGGCGCTCGGGCCGGGGCTGCTCGAGGTCGACGAGCTTCATGGGGGTCCGGGCCAGTCCCATGAGCAGCGGGTTGGTGTCGTCGGGCGGCGTCCACGGCTCGGGCCGCACGCCGTAGAGGAGACCCTTCACCGCTCAGACCATGTCCGTGAGCCGTTCCCACCCCGCCGGGGGTGGGGCGAGCCGCCAGAACTGCTCGGGGACGTTCGCATCGAGCCGCTCCCCCAAGGCGTGATCGCGCTGCAAGGGCGCGACCTGGCTCTTGTAGAACTCGATGGCGGCGCGCTTGCGCGCCATGTCGGGGTCGACGGGCACGACCGCCGGTGTGGGCCACAGGCCGCTCAGGAACAGCTTGGCCACCCGCCAGGCGAGGATGCCCGGGATGTGCTTGTAGCCGTGGTCCTCGTACAAGAACCACGCCGGCGGCGCCGCCGAACCCGCGAGCGCGGCGCGCGCCAGGAGCCCGGCGTCGTGGGTCAACGCGTGGTCGGGGTTGGCGAGGCCCATGGGGAGGAAGACCGCCGTGGGGGAGGCGCCGGCGATGGCCTGCTCGAGGGCGGGCGCCACCTGCTCGGGCCGGGGCCGCAGGTCCTTGGCGAGGTACTGGTGGTCGGCGAATTCGAGCCATACCGGCGTCGCCCCCAGGTACGCCATGGCGGCCCGGTCCTCCTCGCGCCGCATCGCCACCACGTCGTCACCGGCCTCGAAGCCGCCGCAGGCGTCCCACGAGGTGGGCTCATCGGGGTATGCGGGGGGCCGCCCGCCGAGGACGGTGACGACGGTGGTGCCCGGGTGGCGGTCGATCAGGTGGGCGGCGCCGAGGACGGCGTCGTCGAAATGGGGCGACACCACCAGGATGCGGGCGAGCACCCCGGGCTCGACGAGACCCCAGGAGACCCCCTGGACGTTGCCCGTGTCCGACGCCATGGACCGGACCGTAGCGCGCCGCGGTCGGCCCGTGGCGGCCGGTCGGCCGCGGTCAGCTCGTGGCGGCCGGTCGGCCGAGGTCAGCTCGAGAGCGGCCGGTCGCCACCCGGCGATGCACCCGGCGGACGGGGCACGACCGTCCGCCGCTGCAAGCGCCAACCGTCGGCCCCGCGCACGACCACGTCGCGATACTCGCCCGAGCGCGTCCGCCCGTCGCCCATGACCACGAGGTACTTGCACCGGACGCGCGCCCGGCCGTCGGCGTCGGCCCGGATGACGACGTTGGTCGTGAGATGCGACACCGGGTGGTCGAGATTCTCGAAGCAGGCGCGCAGCTGGGCCTCGCCTTTCGCCGTCCCCCGGCCGAAGGCCTGCAGGTCGAACTCGCCGTCGGCCGCGAACACCTCGCCGAGGCGATCCCAGCCGGCGTCGTCGACGATGTGCCCGTAGAGCGCCAACAGGTCCTGGACGGCGAGCATGTCGGTGGCGTCCATGACGGCGTCAACAGCTCCCCGTGTTGCACAGGCAGAATTCGTTGCCCTCCGGGTCGGCCATCACGCTCCAGGTGCAGCCGTGCGAGGACACGACGTCGGGACTGCGGCGCGTGGTGCCCAGCGCGGCCGCCCAGAACGGCGCCAGCCCGTCGGGGTCGCGACTGTCGAGGACGAGGCCGATGTCCACCGCAGTCGTCACCGTCACCGCGCGCCTCCTGTCCGGGCCGGGGCCCCATCTTGCCCCCGCCCGGGCCGGCGGGTGAGCCGGCGCCGGTGGCGCTCAGCGAACGAGGCGCCGGCGGCGCTCAGCGAACGGGGCGCCGGGCCGCCCCCGCAGCCTGCGAGCGGCGCCGGTCGGGCCCCGGCTGCGGGACGTCCCACCCGGCGTCGGGGGCGTGTGCAGGCGGCCCGCCGATGGCCTCGTCGATCAGCCTGATGATCTCGTCGCACCGCTGTCCTGGGGTCATCGCCGCCTCCTGATCGCCTGGCCTTGTTCACCTTGCGCCTGAGGACGTGGCCCGCTCCAGGGCCGTTGGTGCGTCCGGCCCGGGTCTTTCGTCCCGAGCGTGCGGCCGGCCGGCGCCTGACAGCGCAGGCTCGGTGTGACACCGTGGTCGCATGTGCAGAAGCATCGTGACCCTGCGGGACCCCGAGCCGGCGTCGGACGCGGACGTACGGGCCGCTGCCTTGCAGTACGTCAGGAAGGTGAGCGGCTACCGGGCGCCGTCGCGGGCCAACCAGGAGGTCTTCGAGCGTGCCGTCGACGAGATCGCCGGTGCCACCAGGGAACTGCTCGACGGGCTCGTGTCGAGGGCGTCCGCCCGCCCCGCCCGCCCCGCCTGATTCGCCCGATCAGGCGGATCAGGCGGTGGCGCCCAGCGCGCGCACGAGGGCGCCGACCTGTTCGTCGAGGGCACGCCGGCCGAGCGCGCTCTGGGGGGCGATGATGTCGAACCCGTGGCAGGCTCCGGGGATGGTGTGCAGCTCCGTGGGAACGCCCGCCTGCATGAGCCGGCGGGCGTAGTCGATGCCCTCGTCGCGCAGGGGGTCGAGCTCGGCGGTGAGGACGTACGCCGGCGGCAGGCCCGACAGGTCGGTCGCCCGGGCCGGGGCGGCGTAGGGGGAGACGTCGCCGCGGGCCGCGTCGTCGCCGAGGTAGTGGTCCCACATGTCCGCGTTGGAGCGGTTGGTCCACAGTGGCGTGGTGTCGAAGGCGCGCATGGACGGCGTGTCCATGCGATCGTCGATCACGGGGTAATTGAGGAGCTGGAACGCGAGCGCCGGGCCGCCGGCGTCGCGTGCCGCCAACGCCACCGCCGCGGCCAGCGCCCCGCCGGCGCTGCTCCCCGCCACCCCGGTGCGGGTGGGGTCGAACCCGAGCTCGCCGGCGTGCGCCACGGCCCAGCCGAGGGCGGCGACGCAGTCGTCGACGGCGGCCGGGTAAGGGTCCTCGGGCGCCAGGCGGTAGTCCACCGACACCACCACGCACCCGGCGTCGGCCGCGTAGCGCAGGCAGCGGAGCTCCTCGGTGCGGGTGTCGCCCAGGACGAAGGCGCCCCCGTGGAAGAACACCAGCCCCGGGCGCGGTGTGTCGACCGGGCCTACGGGCGTGTACACGCGGACGGGCACGTCGCCGCCACCGGCCGGGCCGGGGACCGGGCGGTCCGTCACCGAGACGCGCTCGTCGGTGGGGAGCGAACCACCTGTCGCCGCCAGGAGGTCGGTCGTGGAGCGCAGGAGGCGGACGACGTTCATGTCCCGGAGGTGCTCTCCGGGGTCCATGCCGACGGGGAAGGCGGCCAGGGCCTCGGCGAGCTCGGGGTCGAGCGCCATCGTCAGCGGTGGAAGTGGGGGATGACCTCTTTCCCCATGAGCTCGATGGTCTGCATGACGGCCTCGTGGGGAACCTTGTACGGGTTCACGAGGCAGAGCAGCAGGTCGATACCGGCCTCCTCGTACAAGGTGCACGTCCGTATGCAGTCCTCGGGCGTGCCGAGCACGCAGGCGTTGGCCTCCACCAGGTACTCCAGGGTCAACAGGTCGAGGGCTCCCTCGTCGTCGATCCTCTTCATGTCCGCTGCGTAGGAGTAGGAGCCGAGGTCCTGGTTGCGCTCGCTCATCCAGTCGGTCATCGAGGCGATGTGGCGGGCGCCGGCCTTCGGGTACCACTCAAAGGACTCGCGGGCCATGTCGTAGGCGGCCGCCTTGTCCGGCGCGCACAGCGCCATGGTGAAGGTGGCCGCCCGGTCGTTCACGAAGGCCCCGATCGGGTCGGTGCAGTTCGCCACGGCCTCGCGGTAGACGTCGACCTTCGTCTTCACCTCCGCCGGCGAGACGCCCACGGCGAAGGAGCACAGCCCGAGGCCCAGTGCGCCGACCTGGCGGTGCCCGTCCTCGCTGCTGGTGGCTCCCCAGATGGGCGGGTGGGGGCGCTGCAGCGGCTTCGGGTGCACGCGGCGCTTGGGCATCGACCAGTGCTGGCCGGCGAACTCGTACTCGTCGTTGGTCCAGCACCCCACCACGTGGCCGATGGCCTCCTGCCACATGGCGCGGGTCTGGGCGGGGTCGACGCCGAAGCCTTCGAGCTCGGCACGCGTCGAGGAGCGGCCCGTGCCGAGGTCCACGCGACCGTCGGAGAGCAGGTCGAGCACGGCCACGGACTCCGCCGTGCGGACGGGGTGGTTGTAGGGGCCGGGCATGAGGCGCACGCCGTAGCCGATGCGGATGCGCTCGGTCATGGCCGCGATGGCGCCGTAGAGGACCTCGGGGTTCGAGCAGTGCGAGAACTCCGAGAGGAAGTGGTGCTCGACCGTCCAGAAGGCGTCCCACCCGTAGCGCTCACCCGCCAGGGCCTGCTCCAGGACGTTCTTGTAGGCCCGGTGCTCGCTGTCGGGGCCCCATGGCTGGGGGACCGGGATCTCGTAGAAGAGGGCGAACTGCACGGGGCAGGGTCCTATCATCCTGCCCACCGGACGACAAACCGCCCGCGGGACCGACACACCGCCGGCGGGACCGACACACCAGGGAGGGCGCATGCGGGGGCTGGCCGGCAAGAACGTGATCGTCACGGGGGCGGCTTCCGGCATCGGCCGGGCCTGTGCGGCCCGTCTCCTCGAGGAGGGCGCCGGCGTGCTGGGCGCGGACGTGGCGCCCGGGGCCGACGCCCCGTCGGCCGCCGACGGTGGCGCGTGGGCCTTCACTCCCGTCGACGTCACCGACGAGGCCTCGGTGGTCTCCCTGGTGGAGGAGGCCGCCCGTCTGTTCGGCCGGGTCGACGGCCTCGTCAACGCGGCCGGGGTGGCCGGTGGCGGGGCGGTCCACATGGTGGACGCCGCCGAGTGGAACCGGGTGGTCGGGGTGAACCTCTTCGGCACGTTCCTGACGGCCAAGCACGCCATCACCCGCATGCTCGGGCAGGACCCGGTCGACGGGGAGCGGGGGTCGGTCGTCACCATCGCCAGCATCGAGGGCATCGAGGGGACGGCGGGCGGGAGCGCCTACAGCGCGTCCAAGGGCGGGGTCGTCATCCTCACGAAGAACATGGCCATCGACTACGCGGGACGGGGCATCAGGGTCAACACGATCTGCCCCGGGTTCATCGACACGCCCATGACCCAGGCCATCTTCGGGATGGAGGGCATGGAGCGGGCGCGGCGGGAGATCACGCGCGAGCACAAGCTCGGCCGCTACGGCCGACCCGACGAGATCGCCGCGGCGGCCGCGTTCCTGCTGTCCGCCGACGCCTCGTTCGTCACCGGGCACGCCCTGGTGGTGGACGGTGGCTACACCGCCGGGCGCGACCACGGCGTCACCGAGATGCTCGGCCTCTCCGATCCCGACGGGCACGCATGAGCGGAGAAGGTCGTCGATGATCTTCATCGTCGTGAAGTCCAGGAGAAGGCCCTCGCCATGCAGCCCCCGCTCCTGGCCGGCATCCCGGACGTCGTGAACATGGAGGTCCCGGCAACGGCATGGTCCACGGTGGCGGAGATGTCCCCGGCGGCCGGCGACCCCGGCTGATCGCCGCCGACACCGGGGGCGGGTCCCGGTCACGACGATGACCTGCACGTCCCGACCGTAGGACCGCTCGGCACCGGGCCGTCAGGTCTGCGACGATGCAGGGGACGTCCCCGTGCCGCGTGCCCGCGCCGACCGGGGCCGCCCGCCCGGAACCGGCGGGATCGACGCAAGGAGGCGGCGGTGGACGGCGACATCGTGATCCGTGGGGGCTCGCTCATCGACGGGACCGGCGCACCCGCCCGCCCGGCCGACGTGGCCGTGGCCGGCGGCCGGATCGTCGCCGTCGGCGACGGCCTGCGCGGCGAGCGCGAGCTCGACGCCACCGGCCAGGTCGTCGCACCCGGGTTCATCGACATCCACACGCACTACGACGCCCAGGTGTTCTGGGACCCGTGGCTGACGCCGTCGTCGTACCACGGCGTGACCAGCGTGGTCGCCGGCAACTGCGGCTTCTCGATCGCGCCCATCCGTGCGGATCTCGCTCCGTTGCTGGCCCGCACGCTGCAGCACGTCGAGGACATGAGCCTCGACACACTGTCGGTCGGGGTGCCCTGGGACGAGTTCGAGACCTTCCCCCAGTACCTCGACGCCGTCGAGCGCCGGGGGGCGGCGCTCAATTTCGGGTGCTACGTGGGGCACACGGCGGTGCGCATGTACGTCATGGGCGAGGACTCCTACGAGCGCGCCGCCACCGACGCCGAGCTCGGGCGTATGCAGGAGGTGGTGGCGGAGTCGATGGCCGCCGGCGCCATGGGGTTCGCCTCGAGCGCCTCGCCGACCCACAACGGGGACGGCGGCCGCCCCGTGCCGTCGCGCGTGGCCGACCTCGACGAGCTGCGCGCCCTGCTGGCGCCGGTGCGCGACGCCGGCAGGGGAGTCGTCGCCCTGCTGCCTGGGGGCGTCATCAAGAACCGGGAGGTGTTCGAGCTGCAGCGCTTCGTGGGCCGACCCATCACCTGGACCGCACTGCTCACGGTCAAGGGGTACCCGTACCACGAGAAGGTCGTGGCCGAGAACGACGCCGCTCGGCTCGACGGCGTCGAGGTGTGGCCGCAGGTGTCGTGCCGGCCACTCGTGTTCCAGATGAACCTGGCCGAGCCCTTCACCCTCAACGCGCGGCCCAGCTTCGCCAAGCTCATGGGCCTCGACCACGACGCGCGCACGGCCGCGTACCGCGACCCGGCATGGCGCGCCGCCAGCTGGGAGGAGCTCTCCGGCGCCGGCGGCGGACTTCCGTTCAACTGGCCGTCGGTGTCGGTGGCCGAGTCGCCCTCGCATCCCGACCTCGTCGACCGGACCGTCGTGGACCTGGCCGACGAGCGCCGGTGCACGCCGCTCGACGTGGTGCTCGACATCTCCCTCGACGACGACCTGAAGACCCGGTTCTGGTCGGTGCTCGCCAACAACGACCCCGAGGGCATCGCCTGGCTCCTACCCCGGGACAACGTCCTGCTGGGCCTGGCCGACTCGGGCGCGCACGTCTCGCAGCTGTGCGACGCGTGCTTCGCCACCGACCTCCTCGGCACCTGGGTGCGCGACAGGGGGGTGATGTCGCTCGAGCGGGCGGTGCACAAGCTGACCGCCGAGCCCGCCGGGGTGTACGGCCTGTCGGACCGGGGCAGCGTCGAGGTGGGCAAGGCCGCCGACCTGTGCGTCTTCGACCCCGCCGTGGTCGGGCCCGGGCCCTTGCGCCGCGTCGTCGACTTCCCCGCCGACGGCGAGCGGCTCACCGCCGACCGCCCCGTCGGGATGACCCACGTGCTCGTGAACGGCGTGCCCATCAGGGTCGACGGCGAGCCCGCGCCCGAGGGACTCGACGCCCGCCCCGGCGTCGTGCTGCGGAGCTGAGCAGCGCTGCACCGGTCGCAGGCGCAGGGCCCGCCGGACATTGCGGTCGACCTCCCCCTCGACTACCCGACCTCTTCGCCGTCGGCCCGGGCGACGGGGCGGCCGTCCTCGAGGTAGACGAAGCCGGACGCCCCGATCGACGCCCCGACCCGGCGTCGGAGGGGACCGCTCAGCATGGAGAGCGCCTCCTCGACGGGCACGAGGCGGTACTCGGAGATCTCGTCCGCCGGGACGACGACGGCCCCGAGCGCCCGGTCGTCGACGACGCCGCAGTCGAACAGGAAGCGCATGCCGCCCGGCTTCCCGGGCCGGGGGCGGAGGAAGTCGACGCACACCAGCCGGCCGGCGTCGACGGCGAGGCCGCTCTCCTCTCGCACCTCGCGCCGGCACGCCTCCCACGGTGTCTCGCCGTCGGCCTCCATCTGGCCGCCGGGCACCGTCCAGGCGCTCTTGTAGGTGGGCTTCAGGACGAGCAGCCGACCGAGACGGTCGAAGACGAGCGCCCCCGCCGAGGCGGGGACGCGGGGGACCTCGACCGTCGTGTCCCCGGTGGGCGGGCCGGTCACGACGACCGCATGCGCGTCATCAGGCGCCTCCGGCATCCACAGGGTGAGACTTCCGTCTCCCGGCGGGCCCGTCAAGGACCGCGGCCCGTCTCGGGCACCGACCCGAGCCGCCCAACCTGCGGGGAGAGCGAGCGCTGGGCCAAGCTGCACCCACGTGTCGCCGGACGACAGAAGGGGAACGCCGTGGGAGTCACGCTCTCGCACCTGGGGATCTGCGTGTCCGACCTCGACCGGTCGGTCCGGTTCTACTGCGACGGGCTCGGGTTCGAGCTCGTGCAGTCGCACACCGTGGGTGACGAATTCGGGCGGCTCATGGAGCTCGAGGACGTCGTCCTCCAGTCGCGCTTCGTCCGCCGCGACGGGGTGAGCGTGGAGCTGCTGCACTTCGACTCGCCCGGGACATCGGGCGAGCCGGTGCGCCGGCCGATGAACCAGCTCGGGATCACCCACCTGTCGCTGCGGGTCGACGACCTCGACGACGTGGCCGCCACCATCGAGTCCTTCGGGGGGACGGTGCTCACGGGCACCCGCACCACCTTCGGGTCGACCGACGCCTCCCTCGACTTCGTCTACTGCACCGACCCCGACGGCGTGCGCATCGAGTTGATGCGCCTACCCGGCTGACGCCGGCGCGTGGGCTACGGTCCGGCCGACTCCGGCGCGTGGGCTACGGTCCGGCTGACGCCGGCGCGTGGGCTACGGTCCGGCTGACGCCGGCGCGTGGGCTACGGTCCGGCCGATGACCACAGCGGACGACGGACAGAGCGCGCGCGTCATCGAGAACCTGATCGCGCGGTACGCCGAGCTCGTGGACGGCGGCGACTTCGGGGGGTTGGGGTCGCTGCTCGCCGATGCCCACTTCGGGGGGGAGGGCGACAACGTCGTCGCCGGCCGCGAAGCCATCGAGAAGACCTTCCGGGCCATGGTCCGCACGTACGAGGACGGCACACCCCGTACCAAGCACGTGACCACCAACATCATCGTCGAGGTGGACGACGACGCAGGGTCGGCGACCTCCCGTTCGTACGTCACGGTGTTCCAGGCGCTGCCCGGCCTGCCGCTCCAGCCCATCGTGGCGGGCCGCTACCGCGACCGGTTCGAGCGTCGCGACGGTCGGTGGCGATTCGTGGAGCGGCGTTTCACCACGGACCTCGTCGGGGACGTGAGCCGTCACCTCCGCGTCGGGCCGGAGATCCTCAACAGGTAGCACATAGTGAGATAGCCACTACGGAATGTGTTTGTGCTTCGCCGGCACCGCCTTCACTCCTACCATTGACACCATGCAGAGCGTGCGGATCGCTACGGACCGGGGCACGCGTACGGGCGTGAGGCTCGCCAGCGTCTGGGTCGTCGACGGAGAGCCCGGCGACAAGAGCGAGGCCGTCGGTGCCTTCGACCTCCGGGTGGAGCCGGGGGGCTGGACGCTCACCGACCCGGCGGTGCCCGGTGTCGAGCGCCAATGGCCGTGGGACGACATCGGCGGGCTCACGCTGGCGGGCGCGGCCGAGACGCCCGACGGCAGGGGTGGCACGTCCCTGGAAGTCATCGTGAACGGTTGGCCCGTCCACCTGGTGGTTCCCACCGACGAGTTCCCGGGCCCCGGGGTGCGGTCGCTGGCGGCGCTCGCCCCGCCGGGCCATGTCCTCGACGGGCTCGGTGACGACACCGCCGCACCCGACCCCGTCTCCTCCCGACGCGGCTCGCCTTCCCGGGGTGCGGCGCTGTCCATCGCCGTCATGGTCGCCGCCACCGTGGGTGGAGCGGTGCTGGCGAGCACCTCCGGAGCGGCCCCGGGGCCGTCGGGTGGTGGGAGCACCCAGCCCGCCACACCCGCGGGCACGCCCCGGGTCACGACGCCCACGCCCCGGGTCACGACGTCCACGCAACCGTGGATCCCTCGCCCGGCAGGTTCGGCGGACATCGCACCCACGCCGGCACCCACGGCGATCGGATCGAGCCTGTCCTCCGTGACCGGTCTGGCACGGGACCTGGGCGCACCACGGGCCCCCGACACGACGAGGGCCCACCAGGCCGGCACGGCGCGGGGCGGGGGATCGTCCTCGCGTGGCGCGTCGTCGGTGCACGGGTCGGCGCGCTCCGCTGTCGCCGACCCGTCGGCCGCACGCCCGGCGTCCGCGCATCCGCCTGCTGTCCCGGGGACCACGTCGCCGGCCGGGACCGCGCTCCCGCTCCCGCTGCGCCCGGGCCCCGGCCCCGGCTCCGGCCCCGGAGCCTGGGGTTGGAGGCGCGCCTGACCCGTCGCCCGCTCCTGGCCACTTTCTAGAACGTGTTCTAGTATTGGGCCATCGGACCCGGCCACCTGGTGGGCCGGGTCCCCGGGCGGAGGTGGCCACGGCACCGTGCGCAGGGCGGTCTACGACGGGATCGGCCGGGTCTACGCCCGTCATCGCCGGCCCGACCCGCGCATCGCCGTGCAGATCGCCCGAGCGCTCGGCGACGCCCGGACCGTCGTAGACGTCGGCGCCGGGACCGGGTCCTACGAGCCGGTCGACGCGCGGGTCGTCGCGGTCGACCCTTCACCGGTGATGGTGGCACAGCGGACCGACCGGGCACCGGTGGTGCGAGCCGTGGCCGAGCACCTGCCGTTCGGCGACGGCGCCTTCGACGCGGCCATGGCCGTGCTGACGATCCATCACTGGTCCGATGTCGCTGGCGGCCTGTGCGAGATGGCCCGCACCGCCCGCCGCGTCGTCGTCCTCACCTTCGACCCGGTGGTGCACTCGTCGTTCTGGTTGTTCACCGACTACCTGCCCGAGGTCAACGCGCTGCCCGTGGCTCGCGTCGTGGGCCCCGACGTGGTGGCCGACACGATCGGCGCGGCGCGCGTCGAGGTCGTCCCGGTCCCCGCCGACTGCGTCGACGGGTTCAACTGGGCCTACTGGCGCCGGCCCGAGGCCTACCTCGACCCCGAGGTGCGCGCCTGCATGTCGGGCCTCGCCCTTCTCCCTCCGGGCCTGGTGGACGAGCGCATGGCCCGCCTGGCGTCGGACCTCCGCGACGGGTCGTGGCACGAGCGCCACGGCGACCTGCTCGGCCTCGACGCCGTCGACGGCGGACTGCGGCTCGTGGTCCGGGACTGACCGGGCCCTCGGCGCGGTCAGGGTGTGGTCAGCGTGCTACCACGAACCCGGGAAACGTGCTGGCCTCCTTGGGCCCCGACCAGGTGGTGGGGCGCGCGTTCGCCACCGACCTGGGTGCCGTGCCGGTCTCCACCGTCCCGGTGGCGGTGATGGCGGCGTTGGGGGCGGGCGTCGTAGGGGACCGGGTGCCGCGCCCGGCAGCCCGCTGGGCCACCATGGTGCGCGTGCCGAGCGTGCGCGCCATGGAATCGGACGACGTCGCCGCCTGCGAGTCGCTGTGGCACGACGCCTTCCACGCCATGCGGGTCGCGTACCACCTCCCCGTCGCCGCCATCGGGGACGCCGAGCACGAACAGGCCCGCCGGCACATGGCCCTGGTGCGCGATACCGACCCGGGCGGATCGTGGGTGGCGCTGCAGCGGGACGAGATCGTCGGCTTCACCCAGGCCCTGCGGCGCGACGACCTCTGGGTGCTGTCGCTGTTGGCCGTGGCCCTCGCCCACCAGGGGAGGGGCGTGGCCCGCACACTGCTCGATCGGGCGCTCTCCTACGGCGACCCCTCGAGCCCCGGGATGATCATGTCGTCGCGGCATCCCGCCGCCCTGCACCGCTACGTACAGGCCGGCTTCGCCCTGCACCCCACGGTGGCCGCCCGCGGCGTGGTCCGTCGGTCGGGGCTCAAGGCCGGCACCACCGTCCAGGTCGGGGGCCCCGGGGACCTCGAGACCGTCGCCCATGTCGACCGCCGCCTGCGGGGCGCGTCCCACGGGCCCGAGATGCGACTGATGCTCGACGAGGGTGCGCAGCTCCTCGTGGTGCCCGGCCGCGGTTACGCCCTGGCTCGCCCTGGAGGGGTGCGGGTCATGGGGGCGGTCGACGACGAGACGGCCGGAGCGCTGTTGGCGGCCGCGCTGGCGGTGTCGCCCGAGGGAACCGTCGTGGACGTCAATTGGATCACGGGCGCGCAACAGTGGGCGATCCGGGTGTGCTCGGACCTCGGCCTCGAGCTGCACCCGGTGGGGGCCGTCATGGTGCGCGGGCGGCCCGGGCCGCTCGCGCCCTACCTGCCGAGCGGCGCGTACGGCTGAGCCGCCGGGACCGCCACACCACCGGCGCCGCGGGGCGTGCCCGCGGCGGCCATGCGGCGCAGGACGCTCCACGCCTCGTCCCGCCCGGCCCGCATGAACAGGGCCCAGTCCTCGGTCGAGAGGAATTGCCGGTAGAAGCCGAGCCCCATCACCACGTCGTAGGCCACCGGCTCGATCATGTGGACCTCGGTGCAGGCTGCCAGCCGCGCCAGGTTCTCCCGTGCCAGCTGCGCCTGCTGGCTGGTGCGCACCTGCGCGGCGACGTCCAGGATGGACAGGGGCCGGTCGCGCCAGCCGGTCTGGTCCTCGCCCGCGAAGCCGGGCGGGTAGAAGCCGTTGACGGCGATCACGGCGTCGCAGGGGGGCTCGAAGTCGAGGACGGGGTGGACGGGGAAGATGTCGACGATGCCCCCGTCGCACCACGAGCCCCCGTCGAGGGCCACGGGGTCGAAGAACAAGGGGAGCGACACCGCCATGCGCACCGCCCGGGCGACCGGCATGTCCGGCTGCGTCCGGGGGCCGATGAACGCCACGCGGTTCTCCTCGACGTTCCAGATGGGTGCGTAGGCGGGCACGGGCATGTCACCCAGGCGCATGTCGCCCAGCAGGTGGCGGTAGCTCTGCTCGAGGCGCTCTCCTCGCAACAGGCCCGCGAAGCCCCGGGCCGCGGTGGGCACGAGGGCGGCGAGCTTGCGCCAGTCGACGTCGACGTAGTCCGACGGGCGCAGCGAGCACGAGAAGGCGGCCACGTCGGCGGCCGGGATGCCCGCCGCCAGCGGGAACCCGAAGAGCGCCGAGCCCGAGCACAGGGAGAAGACGGCGGGGCGCAGCCCGGCCTCCTCGAAGGCGCGGCTGACGCCGACCACCGAGGCCAGCGCGCCGCTCCCACCGGTGGCCACCAGGCCGATCCGGCGCCGCCCGAGGGCCGGCAGCGGGTGGCGACGGGCGGTCGCGAACGGCCTGGTGTCGACGGGGCGGGGCCGGTCGACGGGGAGGGGGAGCATCGAGCGCCGGACGAGGTCGAGGAACCCCGTGTCCTCGCGCACCGCCCGCCCCACCTGGCGGACGCGCACCAGGACGTCGAAGTACTGCCGGAGCCGGAAGATGTCGACCACGGAGCCGAGCACCGTTCCATCGTCGCCCCGGTGGCGCCGCCCGGCGAGGGCCGAAGGACCCATCCTCGGGCGACCCGGGGTCGGCCCGTCACAGCGGGCGCGGTGTGGTCGAATGTCGGGCGGCCCGCCGCACGGTGCCGGGGAGGTGGGGACGCCATGGATCTCGGGGATGTCGACCTCACCGACCTCGACCTGTTCACCGGCGGCTTCCCCGACGACGTGTTCGTGCAGCTGCGGCACGAGGCGCCCGTGTGGTGGCACGAAGCCACGGCCCACACGCCCGACGGCACCGGTTTCTGGGTGGTGAGCCGTCACGGCGACATCCTCGACGTCACCGGCGACGCCGAGACGTTCTCGTCGGAGCGCGCCCCGGGCGCCGCCGCCGGCGGCACCATCATCGAGGACCTGCCCTACGGGTTCGCCTCCGGCGTGCTCCTCAACATGATGGACGACCCCCGGCACCACCGGATCCGGCGCCTCGTGACCCCGGCGGTGGCGCCGCGGGCGCTGGCCGCGCTCGAGCCCGAGCTGCGGGCCCGGACGGCCGCCATCCTCGACGGTGTGGCCGCACACGGGCGGTGCGACTTCCTGGTCGACGTGGCCGTGGAGCTCCCGCTGCAGGCCATCGCCATGCTGATGGGCGTGCCCGAGCAGGACCGCCACGACCTCATGGCATGGACGAACGCCACACTCACCTACGACGACCGCGAGCTCGGTGCCCGCAGCGCTGGCTCGGAGGACGCGGCCGCCGCCATGGCCGCCTACGGCAGCGCGCTGGTGGCGCGCAAACGGGCCGAGGGCGGTGACGACATCGTCGCCACCGTGGCACGAGCCACCGTCGACGTCGACGTCGACGTCGACGGCAGCGACGACGGCATCGCCGGTCGCGGTACCCGGTCGGCGCCGTTGTCGGACCTCGAGCTGCTCATGTTCTTCAACCTCCTCATCGCCGCCGGCAGCGAGACGACGCGCAACGCCATCGCCCTGGGCATGGCGGCGTTGATCGAGCACCCCGACCAGTGGGAGCTGCTCCGATCCGACCCCGCCGCGCTGGCGCCGGGCGTCGAGGAGATCCTGCGGTGGTCGAGCCCCACCCTCTACAACCGGCGCACGGCCACCCGTGACGTCGAGGTGGCGGGCCGACAGGTCCGTGCCGGCGACAAGGTGACGCTGTGGTGGGCGTCGGCCAACCGCGACGAGTCGGTGTTCGACGACCCGTTCCGCTTCGACGTCCGGCGCACACCCAACCCCCATCTGGCCTTCGGCTACCGCAGCCATTTCTGCCTGGGGGCGAACCTGGCCCGCCTCGAGATCCGCATCATGCTCGAGGAGCTGCTGGCGCGTTTCGACCGGCTCTCGCTCGACGGGCCGGTGGAGCGGTTCCGGACGAACAAGCACGCCGGCGTGAAGCACATGGACGTGGTGCTGCACCCCCGGAGTCCGGGCCCCGCGCCGGCCACGACGCCGACGACGCCGACGACCGGGACGACATCGACGACGGAAGGGAGGCGGCATGGCCGGTGAGGGTGGCAGCGTGGTGGAGCGCTACCTGGACCGTCTGGTGGCGCACGACTGGGCCGCCCTGGCGACGTGCCTGGCCGACGACGTGGTGCGCGTGGGCCCCTTCGGCGACACCTACACACCGAGAGATGCCTACGTGGCCTTCCTGTCCGAGCTCATGCCGTCGCTGCCGGGCTACTCCATGCGGGTCGAGCGGGTCGTCACGACCGGGCGCGTGACGGTGGTGGAGCTCTCCGAGACCGTGGAGATGGCCGGGACGCCGGTCCACACCCCCGAGGCGCTGGTCTTCGACGTCGACGAGGACGGGCGCATCGCCCACATCGCCATCTACATCCAGCGCCTCGGTGAGGTGCCCCGAGCGCCGTAGGGAGCGACGACCGCCCGTCGCTACGTGCCGCCCGCCTCGGCCGCCTCGGCGCCGGCCGACCCCGCGGCGTCGAGGCGGGACGCACGCCGGGCGGTCCGGGGGGCGGTCCGGGGGGCGCCCACGACGCGCAGCCAGAACTGCAGGCCCGGCCCGATGAGCACCCCGGTGATGACGGTGCCGACACCGACGTCGCCCCCGAGGGCCCACCCGATGGCGAGCACCGTGGCCTCCATGGTGAGGCGGATGGGCGCGAGCTGGCGGCGCAGCACGCGGTGCAGGCCCAGCATCACGGCGTCGTAGGCGGCCACCCCGACGCGGGCCCGGATCATCATGGCCCCGCCCAGGGCCATGGCCCACGTGGCGAGGAGGACGATCGTGACGCGCAGCGGCCAGCCCGCCATCGTGGGCACGGAGGGCAGGACGGCGTCGAGCGTGACCCCGCCGATCACGGGGAGCGCCAGTGTCCCGGGCCCCGGCCACGACCGGAGGCACAGTGCCACCGCCACGAGCATGAAGCCGGTCGCCGCCACCGAGGCGCCGATGGAGATCCCCGTCGAGCGGGCGAAGCCGTCCTGGAGCACGAACAGAGGACCGAGGCCGATGCCCGCCCGGATGGTCAGTGCGTAGGACAGGGTGGAGATCGTCGACCCCGCCAGCAGCAGGGCCACCCGGCCCGCGCACGAGCCCGCCCGCACCGTGCCCCGTGCCGGGCCGCCGGCGCTGCGGGCCACGCCCTACTGCTCCTCGACCTGCACGGTCCTGCCGTCGGACCAGCGCCGCAGCACCAGGTACCGGCCCTTCAGCGCCGCGTGGTCGTAGTGGCCGAATCCCATGGTGGTGCCGTCCATGCCGCTCGACGCCGGGAGCTGCTTCACCCGTTCGAGCCCGTCCTTGATCCCCTGGCGGGTGAGGTGGGCGGCGCGGGCCACGGCCTCGCCGATCAGCCTGCCCATGTCGTAGGCGGCCACGCCGATCGGGCCGGCCGCGCTGCGCGGCGACCGTTCGCGCAGCGCCGCCCGGGCGGCGTTGTCGTCGGACACGCTGTCGACGTACACCCACCCCTCCCAGCCGGCGCGCCAGTCGCGCCGGGCGTAGCCGAACATGAGCGCCGAGTTGGCGACCACGGGCACGTCCCAGCCGTCGCTTACCACCCCCAGCGCCACCGCACGGGCCGCCACACCCAGGCCGAGGTAGGTGAGGACCTCGGGGCCGCCTGCCCGCAGCCGGCGCACGGTGGGCGAGACGTCCTGCGCCAGCGGCGACACCGCCGCCACGCCGGTGATGTCGATGCCGAGGGCGCCGCAGGCCTCGGCGAAGAACTCGGCGTAGCGCCGGCCCACCGGCGAGTGGTCATGGGCCACGGCCACGCTGCCGTGCCCGGCGCGCACCAGGTGGCGGGCGAGGACGGCGGGCTCCTCTTCGAGCGATCCCACCTGGTAGTGGTACATGAACTCCCCGCGCGTGCGCTCGCCGCCGGTGTAGTTGATGCACGGCACGCCGCGGGCGTCGGCGAGGGGGCCCACGATCAGCCCGTTGTCGCTGATCGACGGCCCGAGCACGGCCAGCACGCCCGTGTCGACGAGCTCGGCGAAGGCGCGCTCCACGTCGTGGGCCGTCCCCGCCGGCAGGCCCCGGGCGTGGCGGGCCACCAGCTCGACGGGGCGGTCGAGGCGGCCGGTGGCGGCCACCTCGTCGAGGCCGACGCGTACGGCGTCCTCGAAGAGCGCCCCCCCGTCGGCCTGGGGGAAGTCGTAGAGCACGCCGACCAGGATCGGTGCCGTGGTGCCTGCCTCGTCGGCCATGGGATCCCCTCCGGGTGTCTGGTGTCGAGTGCCGGGTGTCGATGGTTCGGATGCGACGGTCAGCGCGACAGGACGACCACGCCGGCGTTGGCGCCCCGGCCCACGGTGTGGGCGAGGGCGACGCGCGCCCCCGGCACCTGGTTGGCGCCGGCGTCGCCGCGCAGCTGGTGGACGAGCTCGACGACCTGTCCGAGCGCCGAGGCCCCCAGGGGCTCGCCCTTCGACAGCAGGCCGCCGCTCGGGTTCACCGGGAGCCGCCCGCCGAGCACGGTGGCGCCCTCGTCGACCATGGCGGCCGCGCCGCCCGGCGCGCACAGTCCCAGCTCCTCGTACGAGAGCAGCTCGCGCGCCGCGTCGGTGTCCTGGCACTCCACCACGTCGAGGTCCTCGGGCCCGAGGCCCGCCTCCTCGAAGGCCGCCGTGGCGGCCAGGGTGGTGGCGGCGGGCGCACCGTCGTCGGCGAGGCCCGACATCGGGGTGGACTCGCTCAGCACCGGCCCGGGCACGTGCGAGCGGAGCACGGCCGCGTCGAGGCGCACCCGCCCCCGCGTGTCGTCGGGGCGGGTGAGCACGACGGCGGCGGCGCCCTCGTTGGGGGTGCAGAGCATCCACAGGTGCAGGGGCTCGCACACGACGCGTGACCCGAGGACGGCGGCGGCCTCCACCTCCGAGCGGAACATGGCGTTGGGGTTGGTCGTGCCGTGGCGCCGGTTCTTCACCACCACTGCCGCCAGGTGGTCCTTGGTGACCCCGGACGTCTGCATCAGCCGCTGCGCCCGCAGGGCGAAGTACGCGGGCGTGGCGCCGAGCCCGGCCTCCTCCTGCCACGGCTCGAAGAACGACGACCGGATCATGCCCCTGGGCATCTTCTCGACGCCGAAGACGAGCACGGTGTCGTAGGCGCCGGCCCGGATCGCCCCGGCGGCGAGCATCAGCGCCGCGCTCCCGCTGGCGCAGCCGGCCTCGACGTCCACGATGGGCATGCCGGTCATGCCCAGGCGCGACAGGACCTTGTGGCCCGAGGCCACACCGCCGTAGGCGGTGCCGCAGAACGCCGCTTGGAACCCGCCCTTGCCCACGCCGGCGTCGCGCAGGGCGTCGCGCACCGCGGCCACGCCCATGTCGGTGATCGACGTCCCGTCGAACCGACCGAACGGATGGATGCCCACCCCGGCGACGTCGACGGCGGTCATGACGTGCCCACCGGCGCGAAGGCGTAGGTCACGACCGGCGCGCCGTCGTCGGCGGTGCGCACGGTGGCGAGGACGAGCACCATCTCCTGACCGGCGCGCAGCCGGGTGGGGTCGGCCTCGGTCAGGCGGCCGATCACGCGCAGCCCCTCGGGCAGCTCGACCACCCCGAACCCGTAGGGGACCTCGCCGACATAGCCCGGCGGAGCGGCCGTCACGGCCGTCCACGCCCACAGGCGCCCGGTGCCCGACAGCTCCACGGCGGCGACGCCGTCGGCGGCGCAGTACGGGCACGTGTCGTGCCGGGGGAAGCTGTGGTTCCCGCACGCCGCGCAGCGCCCCCCGAGCAGGCGCGGCTGGTCCCCGGCGCTGAACAGGCCGTCGGTGACGGGGACGGCGGCCGCGGTCGCTCCCATGGCGGGCTCCGCCTTCTGTCGGGGCACTGCGTACGGCGCGATCAGGAGGCTTCGGTCGGCATCGTCTGCGCGCAGACGATCTGCCGGAGCTCCTCCACGGCGCGGCACAACGCATCGACCTTGTCGTTGAGCGCCGCCAGCCCGGCCGCGTCCGGCGCGGCGGCGCCGTGGCGCGCCGCCAGGCGCTCGTAGCAGCACCGCAGCAACCGGGCGGTGTCGAACTCCTCGGCGACGTAGCGCCCGAGCAGCTCACCCGTGCGGATGTCGATGGAGTGGTCCGCGAACACGCCGTCGAAGCCGCGCAGGGTCTCGTCGAGGCGGTCCAGGCCGAAGAACCGCATCTTCTCGAGGTCGCTCTTGTCGGACCCCGCCACGGCGAGTTGCTCGTCGACCGAGGGGTCGTGCTTCTCGCGCACCTCGAAGCCGAGCTCGTTGACGCGCTTGGCGAAGCTCATGCCGTGCTCGCCCTCGCGCCATGCCACGGCGCGCAGCACGGCGGCGACGTCAGGGTCGCCGGTGGTCCCGATCCACACCGACAGGTAGCGCTGGGCCCGGGCCTCGTTGACGGCGATGGCGTTCAGCAGCCCCAGGTAGCTGGGCTTGTCCGACATGGTGGCTCCTCTCACCGCGCCTGGGGCGACGGCCCGTCGGGCCGGTCGAACGGGTCAGGGCCCGCCGCCCCCGCGGGGCCTTCCGAACGATCCCATGCCCACACCCGGCGGGCAAGCCCCCGACGGCCCCGACGGCCCCGACGGCCCCGACGGCCCCGGACACCCCGACGGCCCCGGACACCCCGACGGCCCCGGCGCATCGCCGTCGTCTCATTCGGCGGGGGCGAAGAGCGCGATGCCGGCGTCGTCGGAGACCGCCTCGAAGGTGGCCCGGACCGCCATGCCGACCGACACCGCCTCGGGTGGGCAGCCCACGATGTTCGTCATCAGGCGCGGGCCCTCCTCGAGGTCGACGAGGGCGACCACGTAGGGGGTCCAGTCTCGGAAGGGGCGGGAGTAGTTCTGGCGGATCACGGTGAAGCTGTACACCGTGCCCCGGCCGCTCGCCTCGACCCAGGCGACGGGGCCGCGGCACGCCAGGCACCGGTCGCGGGCGTAGAGCTGGTGGGCGCCGCAGCGCTCGCACCGCTGGACGACGAGCCGCCCGTCGTGGGCGGCCGCCCAGTACGGCGCCGAGTCGGCATCGGGCGTGGGGGCGGGGCGGGGCTTGGGGGGTCGCTCGTCGGCCGGCGGCGCGGCGCGGTCGGTCATGGCGTGTCCCGGCCGAGCACGAGGGTGGCGCCCGTCGAGAGCATGCCGCCGGTCCCGTGGGCCACGGCCACGCCGGCGCCGGGTACCTGCGTGGGGCCGCACTCGCCGCGCAGTTGACGCACGGCCTCGACGATGAGGAACATGCCCCGCATGCCCGGGTGGCAGGCCGAGAGGCCGCCGCCGTCGGTGTTGGTCGGCAACCGGCCGCCGACGCCGAGCCCGCCGTCCTCCACGAAGGCCCCTCCTTCCCCCTTGGCGCAGAACCCGAGGTCCTCGACGGTGAGCACCACGGTGATGGTGAACGAGTCGTACAGCTGGGCCACGTCGACGTCGGCCGGGGTGATCCCCGCCCGGGCGAAGGCCACCGGCCCGCATTGCGCCGCCGGGGTGACAGTCAGGTCGGGCATGGCCGACATGTTGAGGTGGTGGGTGGTGGCGTGGGCCGCGCCGAGCACGTACACCGGCGGACGGGCGAGGTCGGCGGCGCGCTCGGCCGTGGTGACGACGCAGGCCGCGCCGCCGTCGGAGATGACGCAGCAGTCGAGTTTGTGCAGGGGGTCGGCCACCAGGCGCGACGACACCACGTCGGCCACGGTGATGGGCTCGCGCTCCTGGGCCTGGGGGTTGGTGGCAGCGTGCTGGCGCATCGTCACCGCCACGGCGGCCAGCTGCTCGGGCGTGGTGCCGAACTCGTGCATGTGGCGACGGGCCGCCAGCGCGTAGTTTCCCACGAGCGTGTTGCCCCACAAGGCGTCGTAGATGGCCGGCCCCGGCGCGAAGTTCGCGCCGCCGCCGCCCCCGGTTCCGAGCCGCCTCCCCATCTGCGAGAGCTGCACGCTGCCGTAGGTCACGAGCACGACCTCGGCCGCACCTGCTTCCACGGCGTAGGCGGCGTGCTCGACCAGTACCTCGAACGACGAGCCGCCCGAGTTCGTCTCGTCGAAGTAGATCGGGTGGAGGCCGAGGTACTCGGCCACGCCCGTGGCGTACATGGGGAAGAAGCCGGTGGTGGCGAGCCCGTCGACGTCGGCGAAGGTGAGCCCGGCGTCGGCCAGGGCGCGGTCGGCGGCCTGGCCGTGCACGGCGTGCTCGGACAGGTGGGGGAGCAGGGGGTAGTCGGAGGTCGCCACCCCGGCGATCACCGCCCGCCGGGCGCGCCGCCCGTTCACCGCCGGCCCCCGTTCACCGCCGGCCTCCGGGCCCGGCGCCGGGCACGGCCGCGCGGCGAAAGCGCGGCAGGGCGAGCTCGGGGCCCATGTCCTCCCACGCCACCTCGACGGGCATGCCGACCGCCACGTCGGACGGGTCGGTGTCGACGAGGTCGGACACGAGGCGGGCCCCGCCGGCGCCGTCGAGCTCGACGGCGACGACCACGTAGGGGACGGTGTCCCCGAGCGCGGGGATGAAGGCCTGGTGCACGACGGTGTAGGTGTACACCGTCCCGGTGCCCGGCAGCGGCATCCACTCGGACGCGAAGCTCCGGCATGTCGGGCACAGGGGCCCGGGCGGGTGGCGCGTGGTGCCGCACGCCGTGCAGCGCTGCACCACGAGGCGGTGGTCGGCCGCCGCCTCCCACCACCCGACGGTCTCCGCGCTCGCCGCCGGCGTGGGCATCTCGTCGGGGAACCAGCGCTCGCTCACCGGCCTGCCCTCCTCACCAGCGCCCGAGGACGAGGGCGCTCGTGGGCACGCCCGCGGCGCTCGTGACGAGGCAGGTCTCGGCCCCTTCGACCTGGCACGTCGACTCCCCCCGCAGCTGACGCACACCCTCCACCACGTGGTTGAGCCCGTGGATGTAGGCCTCCGACAGGCTGCCGCCGTGCGTGTTGACGGGGAGCGCACCGTCCGGCCAGGCCAACGCCCCGGAAGCGGCGAAGGGCCCACCCTCGCCGCGCTCGCAGAACCCGAAGTCCTCCAGGCTGAGCAGCACGAGCCCGGTGAAGTGGTCGTAGACCTGGGCGACGTCGACGTCTCCGGGCCCGATGCCCGCGCGCGCCCACAGGCGGCGGGCCACGCCCCGCGCCCCTGCGCTGGCGTAGTCGTCGTCGGGCATGGAGACGTTGGAGTACTGCCCGTGGCCGAAACCCCGCAGTGCCCCCTGGGCGCCGGCGAGCACCGTCACCGGCGCCGTGGCCGTGTCGGCGGCGCGCTCGGCGGTGGTGACGACCACGGCGCAGGCGCCGTCGTTCTCGAGGCAGCAGTCGAAGAGGCGGAACGGGTCGGACACCATGCGCGACGCCAGGTAGTCCTCCATCGTCATCGGCCGGCCGCCCATCACGGCCCGGGGGTTGCGCGCCGCGTGGGCCCTCGTCGTCACCGCCACGTGCCCCATCTGCTCGACGGTGGTGCCGAAGCGGTGCATGTGACGGCGGAGGACCATGGCATAGGCGATGGGAGGGCTGAACATGCCGAAGGGCATGGTGAAGGCCACGTGAGCTTCGAGGATGCTGCGGGCGCGCCGGACGTGCGGCACGCGGCCCGGCCCGGCCGCGGGCGCATTGCCCGGCGCGGGCGTATTGCCCGGCGCGGGCGCGTTTCCCGGCCCGCGGCCGAAGCGCCGGAACTGGCCCTGGCACAGTGACCGGTACACGACGACCACCTCGGCCGTGCCGCTCTCGACCGCAGCGGCGGCGTTGGCGACGGCCGCGCAGGCCCCGCCCCCGCCCGGCAACCACGACAGCCCGGCGTAGCGCAGCTCGGGCAGACCGAGGTCGGCGGCCACGAAGGTGGCGTCGTTGCGGTCCCCGGCGAACGAGGCCAACCCGTCGACGTCGTCGGCGCTGAGCCCGGCGTCCGCCAGCGCGGCGAGGATCGCCTGGATCGACAGCTGGTACTCGGTGGCGTCGGTGATGCCGCCCCACTTGGCGTAGGGCGTCTCGCCCACGCCGACGACGCAGGCCGTGCGCCCGGCGGCGCTCACCGTGCCCGCCCGGCGTCGCCGTCGCCAGCTGCCCCCGCCCTCCCCGGTGCCCCCGCCGCCGGTGTCCCCGCCGCCGGTGTCCCTGCCGACCACTGTGCCCGGACCTCGTCGGTGTGCTCGCCGAGCAGCGGCGGCCGGCGCTCCATCACCCACGGCGAGCCGTGCGCCACGAACGGCGCACCGCAGTAGGTGACCGACCGGCCGAGCTCGGGGTGCTCGAGCTCGACGAAGTGGCCCCGTGCCCGGAGGTGCCGGTCGTCGAGGACCTCCTCGGGGGACCGGATCACACCCCAGGGCAGCCCCGCCCCCTGGCCCAGCCGGTAGAGCGTCTCGCCGTCGTGCCTGGCCGCCAGCCGCTTGAGCGCCCGCCACACCTCGCGGTAGTTGCCGGCGCGGTGCACAGGGTCGGCGAACGCCGGGTCCGACAGCTCGCCGGCGACACCTTCGTCCTCCAGCATCCGCAGCATCCCCGCGAAGACGTGGGGGCCGAGGAAGTCCGGGTTGAGTGCGGCCACCTGGCGCCCGTCGGCGGCGGTGAGCGTGGGGTGCGGCCCGCGCCGGTGCACGCCGCCCGAGCACAGGTAGGTCATCAGGTGCCACTCGGTCATGCTGGCCGAGCACTCGTGGGCCGACACGTCGATGAGCTGGCCCTGGCCCGACTCGGCCCGCCAGGCCAGCGCCCCCAGCACGGCGATGGCGGCGTAGGTCGACGCCGTGCGCCACGCCTGGTCCCCGTGGCTGGCGAGCGGCGGTGTGTCGTACACGCCGCCGCCGCCCGGCCCGTAGCCGCATGCCGCCATCGATCCGCCCAGCGCCATGAGCACGAGATCGTCGGCCAGGTAGTCGGCCCAGGGGCCGTCCTGGCCGAACGGCGTCACCGCGCACACGACGAGACCCGGGGCGCGCTCGTGCAGCGCGTCGACGTCCAGGCCCCGCGCCGCGGCCTGCGCCGGGCGCAGCGTGTGCACCACCACGTCGGCGGCCGCGCAGAGCGCCACGACGTCGGTGTCGTCGAGCGCCACGACCGATCGCTTCCCGACGTTGTCGGCCCAGAAGGCGAGGCTGCGGTCCGGGCCGGGCTCGTCGTCGAGGAACGGCCCGATGTGACGCGACGGAGCGCCCTCGGCCGGCTCGACCTTGACCACGTCGGCGCCGAGGCCGGCGAGGAGCCGGCCGCAGTACTCCGCCGACTCGTCGGTGAGCTCCAGGACGCGCACCCCGTCCAGCGGGGCCGTCACGACAGCACCCCCTCGACCCGCAATGCCGCCACCTGGTCGGTGCTCATCCCGAGCACCTCCCCGAGCACCGCCTCGGTGTCCTCGCCGAGGCACGGCGGGCCGCGCCGCAGGGCGCCGCCCGTGTGCGGCGGCGTGGCCGTCATGCGGAAGGGCACACCTTCGAGAGGGAGCGCGTCCACCTCGTCGTTGCCCAGGTCGGTGTAGTGCCCGCGTGCCGCCAGCTGGGGGTCGCGCTCCAGGCGGTCGGCGGCGTCCTGCACCGCGCCGGCGGGCACGCCCACCGACTGCAGCAGGTCCATGACCTCGTAGCGGTCGCGCCCCCGGGTCCACGACTCGACATGGGCGTCGAGGTCGTCGGCGTGCTCGACGCGTCCCACCAGGGTGGCGAAGCGCGGGTCCGCCGCCCACGCCGGGGCTCCCATGGCGCCGACGAGCGCCGACCACTGCTCGTCGGTGCGGCACGACACCACCACCCACCGGTCGTCCCCCGTGCACCGGTAGGCGCCCGACGGCGCCGCCGGGGGATGGGCGCGGCGGTTGCCACTCGGGAAGCCGGGCCGGCGGCTCGGCCGGCCGTTCAGCATGGCGTCGAGGAGCAGCGCCCCCGACAGCGCCGTGGCCGGCTCGAGCTGCGACACGTCGATGTGCTGCCCCTCGCCCGTTCGCCGGCGGTGGATGACACCGGCCAGGATGGCGATGGCGCCGAGGTAGCCGCCCACGTGGTCGAGGTACGAGAACGACCAGCCCGCCGGCGGCCGGTCGGGCAGGCCCACCATGAAGGTGAGGCCGGTGAGCGCCTGGGCCGTCGGGCCCATGGTGACGTGGGAGGTGTCGGGCCCCTCGTGGCCGAACCCGCACATGGACACGTAGACCAGGTCGGGCCGCAGCTCCCGCATGACCTCGAGGGGCAGGCCCCAGCGCGCCAGCGTGCCTGCCGCGAAGCTCTCGGCGACGACGTCGGACTCGGCGACGAGGTCCTTCAGCAGCGCCAGTCCCTTCGGGTGGCGCGCGTCCACGGTGATGCTGCGCTTCCCGCCGGTGTTGTACTTGTAGAAGATCCCCCCGCGGTTGGCGCTCGGCGCCCCCGTGGCGTTGGCCAGCGTGGCGGCGCCGAACGCCTCGCCCCGCTCGCCGGGCTCGGGGACGAACGGCGGCATCACCCGGATGGCGTCGGGGAACCGGGTGCTCTCCACCCGGATGACCTCGGCACCCAGGCAGCCGCAGATCAAGGTGGCCTGGGCGCCGAAGCCCAGGCGCGTGAAGTCGAGGATGCGCAGGCCCTCGAGTGCCATGGCCGCCCCGCCCCGCCCCCGCCCCTGTGGCGTCACGGCGCCGACGATAGTGTGATCCCCGACACGCGTGTCAGGGAACGCGGTGGCGGCCCCGGCCCCGCCACCGGCGCCACCGGGCGGATCGGGGAGGGCACATGCAGCTCGAGGACCTGGTGCTCGTCAGTGTCGACGACCACGTGGTCGAGCCGTCGGACATGTTCGAGGGCCGCCTCCCGGCGCGCTTCGCCGACGAGGCGCCCCGTGTGGACGTGCGCGACGACGGCACCGAGATCTGGCGCTTCGACGGCAAGGAGGCCACCAACATCGGCCTCAACGCCGTGGCCGGGCGGCCGGTCGAGGAGTACGGCATCGAGCCGACGTCGTTCGCCGAGATCCGCTCGGGCTGCTACGACATCCACGACCGGGTGCGCGACATGGACGCCAACGGCGTGATCGCCTCCATGTGCTTCCCGTCGTTCCCGCAGTTGTGCGGGCAGCTCTTCGCCAAGGCGTCGGACCCCGATCTCGGGCTGGCCGTGCTCCGGGCCTACAACGACTGGCACATCGACGACTGGTGCGGCACCTACCCGGGCCGGTTCATCCCCCTCGCCCTGCCGCCGATCTGGGACCCCGCCGCCATGGCCGACGAGGTCCGCCGGGTGGCCACCAAGGGCTGCCATGCCGTGTCGTTCTCCGAGAACCCGGCGAAGCTGAAGCTCCCGAGCTTCCACAGCGACCACTGGGACCCGTTCTGGGCGGCGTGTTCGGACGAGGGGACCATGGTGTGCCTGCACATCGGCTCGTCGTCGTCACTGGTGGTGACCGCCCCCGACGCCCCCATCGACGTCCTCATCGGCCTGCAGCCGGTCAACATCGTGCAGGCCGCCGCCGACCTGCTGTGGTCGCCGGTGCTGCGCACGTTCCCGTCGTTGCGCGTGGCGCTGTCCGAGGGCGGCATCGGCTGGATCCCATACTTCCTCGACCGCATGGACTGGATCTACACGCGCCACCACCGGTGGACCGGGCAGGACTTCGGGGACAAGCTGCCGAGCGACGTGTTCGCCGAAAGCGTGGTCACGTGCTTCATCGACGACCCCGCCGGCATCGAGCTGCGCCACCGGGTCGGCGTCGACAGCATGTGCTGGGAGTCCGACTACCCGCACTCCGACTCCACCTGGCCCCTGTCGCCGGAGACCCTGATGAAGTCCCTCGACGGCGTGCCCGACGACGACATCGAGAAGATGACCCATCGCAACGCCATGCGCCACTACCGCTTCGATCCCTTCGCGCACCGCCCCAAGGAGCAGTGCACGGTCGGCGCCCTGCGGGCGACGGCGACCGACGTCGACGTGACGCCCAGACCGGGGGGGCGCCCGCCGGCGCCGAAGATGACCAAGGCGAGCGACCTCACGCGCCACCCCGGCACCAACCGGTAGCGCGCGCCGGCTGGCCGCCGGGCGCCTCAGCGCATCCACGCCTCGCGGATGCTGCCCGCCTCCGGCGTGGACAGCCTCCTGCGTTGTTCCCACATCTCGGCACAGCTCTCGGCGCAGAACAGCAGCTCCCGGCGGTCCCCGTCGTGCCGGCGGGCCACGGCCGTGGCGTGGGTGAGCGGGATCCGGCACACCGGGTCGGGGTGGGTGTCGGGCCGGCGACGGGGAGGCCCAGGCGCACCACGTCGATGGGCTGCTCGAGGCCGCGCACGGCGATCTCGTCGGCCGCCTCGACCGTGGCCCACGGCGGGATCTCGGGGACGACGGACGGGACCGCCAGCACTTCGTGGCCCACGGCGAGGTCGCACAGCCGCGCCGCCACGTTCACGGCATGGCCCACGTAGTCGTCGCCCTCCAGCAGGATCACCGCGCCCGTGGTCACCCCGCACCGCAGGGTGATGGGCTCGGGGGCGGCGTCGATGGAGGACTTCGTCTCCAGCGCGGCGGCCACCAGCGGCATGGTCTCCACGCTCACGAGCATGGCGCCGTCGCCGAGCCACTTGGCGATCCGCACGCCCCGGCGCGAGCAGATGTCGCGCAGCGCGGCCCGGAACACGGCCAGGACGGCCACGGCCCGCTCGTCGCCCTCGGACTCGGTCAGCGCCGTGAAGCCGGACAGGTCGAGGAAGGCGAACGTCCGGCGCACCCGCATCCGTCGATGATCGCACCGGGCCGGGGGCGGGGCGAGCCCGGCCGCGGTCAGCGCTCGCGCTCGTCGGCCTCGATCGCCGCCACCTCGGCCAGGCGCTCGACGTGGCGGCCGCCCTCGAACCCCGTCGCCATGAACACGTCGACGATGGCGAGAGCGAGGTCGGGGCCCAGGATGCGGGCCCCCAGCGACAGGACGTTGGCGTCGTTGTGGAGGCGGGCCAGGCGCGCCGTCGTCTCGTCGTGGCACAACGCGGCGCGTGCCCCGCGGACCTTGTTGGCCGCCATGGCCTCGCCCTGGCCGCTGCCGCCGAGGACGATGCCCCGGTCCGCCGACCCGCTCACCACGGCCCGGGCGGCGGTGGCGCACGGCCACGGATAGTTCACCGGCTCCTCGGAGAACGACCCGATGTCCTCCACGTCGTGGCCGCCGGCGCGCAGATGGGCGGCCACCACCTGCTTGAGGCGGAACCCGGCATGGTCCGAGGCGAGGACGACCCGCATGGGCCGTAGCCAAACACCGGCGCCCGCCCGGGGCAACCGGGCAGCCGACGGCAGCTAGAACTGTCGGCTGTGGACGCCTCGCGCCGATCGCCGGTGCCCGCCCCCGGCGACGTCGACCGGTGCGGGTGGGCCGGCACCGACCCGATCATGCGCGCCTACCACGACGAGGAATGGGGCGTGCCCGTGCGCGCCGACCGCCGGCTGTTCGAGCGCCTGACCCTCGAAGGCGCCCAGGCCGGCCTGTCGTGGTCGATCATCCTCGCCAAGCGCGCCGGGTACCGGCGCCTGTTCGCCGCGTTCGACCCGGGGGCCGTGGCCCGGTTCGGCGCCCCCGACGTCGACCGGTTGATGGCCGACCCCTCCATCGTCCGCAACCGGCTGAAGATCGAGTCCACCGTGGCCAACGCCCGCGTGATCGACGCCATGCACGCCGCCGGCGAGACGCTGGCCGAGCTGCTGTGGTCGTTCGTCGACGACGTCCCCCGTCACGGCGGGTGGGCGCGTCAGGGCGAGGTGCCTGCCCAGGACCGGTCGTCGAAGGCCATGAGCGCCGAGCTGCGTCGCCGAGGCTTTCGCTTCGTGGGGCCGGTCACCTGCTACGCCACCATGCAGGCGGCGGGGCTCGTGAACGACCACCTGGTGTCGTGCTTCCGGTGGTCGCAGCTCGAGGGAGGGTCCTGAGCGCGCCGGCCCCGGGGACCGGCCTCCTCCTCGCGAGCGGGCCCTGCTGCTCGAATGGGCGGCATCCCTGGCGGGTATCGTCGGGACGGTGACGCCGCGTCCCACCACGCGTTCCCCCGACGGCCCGACGTTGCCGCCATCTCGCGAACACGGCAGCGAAGAGGAGATCGATGAGGCGGGGGCCGAGTCGTTCCCCGCGAGCGACCCGCCGCAGTGGTGGTCGGGCGGGCCCGACGCCGACCGGTAGCCGACGACCGCCCTCCGTCGCCCGTGCGCATCGGCGTCACCGCCTTCCTGACCGACCGGTCCATGGCTGCGGACGACCTCGCCCGCGCCGTGGAGGCACGCGGCTACGACTCGCTCTACCTGCCGGAGCACACGCACCTGCCGGTGGCCCTCGCCGTTCCGCCGGCACTGGTGGAGGGGGTCCACCTCGACGACTACAAGCGCAGTGTCGACCCCCTCGTGTCGCTGGCGGCCGCGGCGGCGGTGACC
>DATKSK010000018.1 GCA_035531755.1 Acidimicrobiales bacterium
CCGAGGAGCGTCACGAAGATCACGGCCGGCTCCGACGTCCGGTTGTGCCAGGCGTGCCGGGTGCCGTTCTGCACGACACAGTCGCCCGCCCGGAGGTGGACCTCCTCGCCGTGGTCGAGCTCGAGCCAGACCTCGCCCGACACCACCAGGTCGAGGTCGACCGTGTCGGTCGTGTGCATGCCCGGGTGGTCCGGTTCCATCACCTCGGCGAGGCCGGGGAGCTTCGTGCCCAGTTCGACGATCGCCGCCTCCACGTCGAGGTCCTCGGGCATGGCCACCGAGTCGGGCCCGAGCGTGAAGAAGCCGAACCGGTAGCCGCCCGGAGGCGGGAAGTACCCGTGCTGCGCAGTCGCCGTGCCGTCGGTGGGGAGGGTGGGCGGCGTGTCGGCCCCCCAGAGCCGGTGGAACTCGGTCCCGGGCAGCAGCGACACGGAGATGGGCTCGACCTGGTCGTCGGCGACGACCACGGAGGTGCCGTCCGCCGTCTGCCCGGTCACGACGCAACGCATCGCCATGTCGCTGTCCCTTCTGGGGTTGGCCCTCTTGGAGTTGGCCCTCTTGGAGTTGGTCCTTCTGGAGTTGGCCCTATTGGAGTTGGACGCTGAGCGACTGCGTCGTCGAGATCTGGTTGCGGTGGTGGCTCCCCACGCGCACCTGCACGGTGAAGACGAACACTCCGGGGGTCACGTCGCTCCTGGATCGCCCGTGGAGGAGACCGCTGGCGCTGAGCTTCAACCCACGGGGGAGCGCTCCGCTCGTGACCTTCCACCTGTACGGTGCCGTCGCTCCCGTGGCCGAGAGCCGGTAGGAGTAGGCGATGCCCCGGGTGACGGGTGGGAGACCGGTGCTCAGCACCTGGAGACCGGCCGCCGTGGCGGGCTTGGTCCTGGCACCGCCCGTCGTGGCGGTGGTGCCCGTGTTGCCGGTGGTGCCGGTGGTGCCGGTACCTCCGGTGTTCTTGGAGCCTCCGGTGTTGCCCTTCGTGGTCACGGTCGTCGTCGGGGCCACCGTCGCGGGCACGGGTGTCGTGACGCCGGGACCGAGTGCGCTCGGCGATGCGATCGAAGTGGGCGTGATATCCCACGCGACCTTGGGGGGCCCGAGGATGGCGAAGCGTCGCGGCGTCACCACCGTCGAGAGCTGGAAGACCTCGCAGCCGGTGATCGCCTGTTGTGCCGCCAGTTGCCCGAGCGTCCCGAACACCTGGCAGTCCGCCGGCGTGAACCGGCTGTTCGGCACATGGAGGTGGCCGTTCGAATCGGTGAGCTTGGAGGTGTGGTACGTCGCTGCGAGATCGGCGGGCGACGACGACGGGTTGGTGAACGTGAGGACGATGGCCACCAACGCGTTGCCGGGACGGGGTTGGGCGATCGACGTCCGACTGACCGGTGCCGGTTCGATCACCTTGTCCAGCGTGACCTTGACTCCCGACATCTGCAGGGTCGATCCCACCGTCCCCACGGCCGTGCCTGGCGAACACGCGGCCGCCACCACGGCCAGGGCCAGCAGGGCCGGGCCTGCTGTGCCCCAGGACCGCCGCCGATTCCGACGGGCCGCGGCATCACGGGCGCGCACCGACACCGGACCCCGTTGATCGTTGCCCCCCCGGGCCAGCCACCCCCGCACTCGTTACCTCGTGTGCTCGCTCGCCGCGTCTCCCGGCGACCATTGTTGCACCTGTGAGGACCCTGGGCGAGAGCGCCCTATAGTCGGGGTGGCCGGGGTGGCGGGGTGGCCGAGGTGGTCCGGGGGCCGGGCGGCGGGAATCGGATCGTCCCACCTGGTCCTTCCCGGAACCCTCCACGCACCGGCCCTTCCGGTCAGCCGGCTGCCAAGGTCGTCGTCGTGCCGGCCACGGTCGTCGTGGGCGCTGACGTCGTCGTCCCCGGAGGCGCTGTCGTGGTCGTCGGGGCGGTGGTGGTCGAGGTGCCCGACGTGGTGGTGGTCGAGGTGCCCGACGTGGTGGTGGTCGAGGTGCCCGACGTGGTGGTGGTCGCCGAGGTCGTGGTCGATGCCGATGTCGTCGTGGGCGCGGTGGTGAGCGCCGTCGACGAGCTGGTGGACGTGGGCGCTCCGGGCTTCGTCGTCGTGGGGAGCGGCCGCGCCGGGGATGCGGCCCTGACGGGTGACGTCCCGGCCGACGTGTCGGGCACACCGGAGCCGGCGCCTGCCGCCGCTGTCGCAGGGGCTGCGGTGATCCGGGGCAGCGCCTGCAGCGCGAGCTCGATGGAGGTCAGCGTCGTCTCCGAGGGCAGGGCGCGCAACGCGTGCTCGATCGGGACCAGGTCGGTAGTCGTCGGCAGGGTGTGGAGCCAACGCACGATCGGGTTCCCCGTCGTCGTCGTGACGAGGGCGTCGCGCCCGGACGGAGACGCGCCACCGCCGACGGAGAGCCCGATGCCGGTGACGAGCCCTCCGAGGGCGACGAGGACCATGCCCATCCCCACCACGGTTCGGACACGGAACATCCCGCGCGTCTCGGTGACAGCCCGGTCCGCTGCCGGCATCGCTGCGGCAACGGCGTCGGTGTGCGCCCCCGACATGTGTGCCCAGGACGGCACGGCCCCGGACCGCTCGGCCCCGGACCGCTCGGCCCCACCCGGCGCCCGGTCCCGATCAGCGGGGGGCGTGGCCGGGTCCGCGGGGTGTACGAGGACCGTCGTCGTATCGAGAGACCCGACGCCGAAGTCCCTGACGAGCCGCGTCGGCTCACCCTGCGTGAACAGCCGCTCCTCGTGGATCCCGAACGGGTCGGGATGCCATCCGTCGAGCTCCATACCCCCCCACCCCCGAAGGGCCCCGGATCGGTCAGGCCCAACGTCGGTCACGAATGTACCGCCGGCCCGGGGGCTTGGAAAGCGCCGGGTAGGCAGCCCGTCGCCCCGTCGCCCCGTCGCCCCGTCGCCCCGTCGCCCCGGGATGCTCGGTGTGGCCGAGGTCCCGCCTGACCGAGAACTTCGAGGGTACCTGACGTGGGTGATCGGGCTCGACCACATCCGCCCCTTTGTCGCCTACCAGCCGAGCGGCGCTGAGTCCCTGGTCCGGCGCCCGCCGGGACGATCGGGCTCCCGACGAAGACCGGCCTGATCTCGCAGCTTCGAAGGTGGCGCGCGATCAGCGGAGCGCTTCCCTATTGGGACCGGAGGGACTCGGCCTCGAACTGCACGACGGCGTCGTCGAGCGACAGGACCACACGCGGTCGGAGGTAGGCGTGGGACTCGGCCTCCAGGCGGACCGCCGTCCCCCACGCCGCGAACCCGATGGCGTGGTGGGCGAAGGGCATGGGGCCCTCCGTCACCTTGACTTCGACGATCCCCGTTCCGCCCATGGTGAGGGCGGTGCTCTGCATGCGCTCCATCGCCAGCTCGCGCGCCGAGTACATCGCCTCGGTGAAGTTCGACAACTCGACGTTCTCGCGCGACTGCTTCAACGACGTGGACGCCGATCGCCGTGGCGCGTAGACGAAGCTCGCCCCGTAGGCCAGGCCTACCGGCCGCCAACCCGCCTGGTGTAGCAGCGAGAAGTCACGGCCCGACAGGTCGGAGACGAAGACGTCCGCACCCGACGACGCGCCCACGGGGCGCACGGCCGTGCCGACCAGCTCCACGTCCACGTGGTACCGGTCCACGGCCACCTCGACGTGCACCCCCACGACCCCGTGCCCACCCGACCGGGTGCACTCGTCGGCGATCCGGCTGACGGCGCCTTCGAAGGCCATGCCCTGCGCCGCGGATGCCACCGCGATCTCGCCCTGCCCCCAGCTCCAGATCCCGCTCGGGATCGAGCACAAGGAGACGCCGCACACGAGCTCGACGGGCTCCCACCCGATCGAGTGCAGCAGGAGAGCCTCGTCGATCGACAGGTCCGACGTCACCGCCCGGCCGCGCCCGCCGTCCCCGGCGGCCAGCGCCTCGGTGGCGCGCCGCAGCTCGGCACGG
The DNA here is from genome assembly GCA_035531755.1 of Acidimicrobiales bacterium. NCBI lineage: Bacteria > Bacillati > Actinomycetota > Acidimicrobiia > Acidimicrobiales > Acidimicrobiales bacterium. The sequence continues at coordinate 3,939 of DATKSK010000018.1, forward strand.
ATGTCGGCGGGCGCCGGGTCGGGGGACGGCCGGGCGCTCACGACAGGCTGACCGTCGGCATCGGCGGAGCCACGGGATCGAAGTCCTTGAACCGGCGCACACGTGTGCCGCGCAGGATGCACTCGATGACCTCGTCGCCCTCCCCGAGGCGGCGCTCCGACGTGGTCAGGCGCGCACCGTGCAGCGAGTCGGAGCCGAGCTGGCCCCGGACATGGGACCGCGCCAACTGGCGGACCGCCATGTGGGCCCGGACGACCTGGTCGACCTCCTGGGCGCCGGCACCTCCCCAGGACAGGTTGCGGCCCTCCATGAGGTAGTCGGTCATGCAGTACGCCCACACGCGCACGGAGCTCATGGCGGCCGCCAGCGCCACGGGCATGAGCCCGGCCTCGATGAGCTTGGCCAGGCGCTGGCCGGCGAGGTAGGTCGTCCACGGTCGGCCGCCGGGCGGTGGCGACCCGCCGTCGACCACCACGGCGGTCCCGAGGATGTGGAACTCCGTGACCCCCAATTCCGTGAGGTGGCGCGCACGGTCGACGACGCCGATGACGCCGTGGGCACCGGCGGCCGTCGCCTCCTCGACGAGGCGTACGTACGCCGAGCCGAACCCCTGGGCCCAGGCCGCCTCGACCCACGTCTGCTCGTAGTTCTGGCCCCAGGCCCGGTGGTCGGCGGAGACGAACCCGTGGGGGCATCGGTAGGTCTCGGCGTAGGCGCCCCCGTCGCCGCCCGCCGAATACGGGCTCGACGCCTGCTGGTACGGCGATCCGGCGCCGTACCAGCTCCACTTCATGACGCAGAAGCCCTGCACCAGCCCGACGGGGCGCAGGCCCATGGCCAGGCAGGCCGCGAAGTCGGGCACCGACAGGCCCGACGAGAAGCCCCCGGACCCGAGCCGCCGCTCCGCCGCCTCGGGGAGGGCGTCGTCGTCGGCCATCAGTTGTCGAGCGAGATGACGGTGGTCGGTCTCGGCAGCGTCACGCCGTCGCGCACCTTGAGCACCGCCGTCCCGAGTGCCAGGAACTCGATCGTGTGCGAGCCCCACTGGTGGGACTTCTCCTCGAGACGGACACCGACGATGCCGGTGGCCGCCAACGTGGTGGCCTCGTCCTGCATGCGGGTCATGGCGAGCTCGCGCGCCTCGTACAGGGCCTGCGTGAAGTTGGGCAGCTCGACGTTCTGCCCGACCGAGCCCAGTGCCTGGCCGAGCCCGCGGTGGGCGATGTGGTACACGCACGTGCCCATGACCAGGCCCTGGGGAACGTGGCCCGTCTGCATGATCGTCCAGAAGTCCTGACCGGACAGGTCCGAAGTGAACGGCTTGCCGAGCTTGTTGCGGTACGAGTTCCCGTCCTCCGCCTTCACCGCCGTGCCCATGGCGATGAACTCCGCGGCGTCGTTGCCCCATTCGTAGTAGTTGACGTCCAGGCGGACGCCCACCACGCCGTCGGCGCCGAGCTCGGCCGCCTCCTCCTCCATGCGCGTCATGGCGAGCTCCCGGGCGTTGTACATCGCCTCGGTCAGCTTGGTGAGCTCCTGGCTCTGGCCCCACTTCCGGACCTGGATCCCCGTGTGGTAGATCGACGACCCCATCACAAAGCCGAGGGGGTGGAACCCCGCCTCCTTGACCAGGAGGAACTCGTTCACCGACAGGTCCGAGGTGAACAGCCCGCGCTCCAGCTGTTGGAGGCGCCGCTCGGCGTCCTTGGGGAGGTCGGGGGGCTGGCTCACGGTGATCCTCCGATCACGACAACCGTCGGGGATCCTCCGGTGATGATCACGGTGATCCTCCGATCACGATGTTCTCGAGGGCGACCCGGGCGTTCTCGCTGTGGGCGGCCTCCGCCTTCAGGCTCATCAGCAGGCGCTTCAGCCACTCGTCCATGGACACCGTCTCGTTGCGGATGCGGATGCCCCCCGAGCTGTGCCCGATGCTGCAGCGCACGGTGGCGCCGTCGACCTCGGCCCGCAGGACGTCGTCGCCCATCGTCATCTCCACCGACCTGATGTCGTCGGACTTGCGGAGGATGCCGCCGGCGCGCTCGCACCGCAGCCGTTTGCCGAGTACGTCGGTCAGCTGCCTGACCAACAACTTCAGCATCATGTGGACGTCGGCCGTGTTCGACTGCAACGCGGCCGCGGCCATGTCGAAGTCGAACGCCTCGTCGGTGCCGGGCGCCATCGGCTGCATGCTACCGGGTGGGCCCCGCCCGAGACCGGCGGGTCGCCGGGGCGGGCCGATCGTCGTCGTGGCGGTGCCTGGACGCGCGCGCCGAGGGGCTCCCGGTGGCGCTACCAGTTGTTCGTCATGTAGAAGCCGGTGGTTATGTACACACCGGCTGCCGATGCCTGCAGGAAGTAGGCGCCGCTCTTGCTGTTCGCCGACAGGACCGGTGAGGTCGCGATCCCCTGGGCGTTGGTCACCGCAGTGGGGGATCCCCAGAAGTACAGCGACGCCCCCTTCGTCGGGGCGCTGAACGTCACCACCACGCCCGCGACCCCGGCGCCGGCGCTGTCGGTGACCTTGGCCTGGACCACCGTCGGGAAGAAGTGGTTGATCGGCGTGCTCTGGACGTAGCCGTACCACGAGTAGATCAGTGTGGGGACGGCCGTGCTCGTGGTCGTGCCCCATGACGGCGCCGATGCCGCGTCACCCGAGTACGACCCCAGGACCAGTCGGTTCGACGGGACGGGCCCGTTGCAGGTGGCCGTGCCGTTCGAGATGGTGGCCGTGCACAGCGCGCTGAGACCCGCCGAGAAGACCACCGACCCGGTCGGCCCCGCTGACCCGGCCACGGAGGCGGTGTAGGCCATGGTGCCGGTCGACACCTGCTGCATCGACAGCGCCGTGGAACTGGCCGCCAACGACGGGTCGGTCTCCACGACGCCCTCGCGCCCCGACGAGCCGAGGTAGGTGCCGACCGCCAGGCAGGCGCCCGCCGCCGGGCACGTCACCGGGGCGAACGAGGGGTCCGGGCTGGTGGAGGCGTCGGTGGGGAGGGGGGCCGTGGTCACGACCCAGGCGCCCCCCGAGAGGTTCCAGAACAATCCCGTCACCGTGCCCGCCGCGTTCGACTGGCCGACGGCGACGCAGGTGGTGCTGGTCGGGCAGGCCACGTCGTGGACCTCGATGCCCGTCGACGACGCCGTCCCCGAGGGCTCGGGCGCGTACGACGCGCTCCACGCGCCCGACGACAGCGACTCGATGAGCCCCTGGGCCACGCCGCCCACCGTCACCAGGCCCGTGGCCACGCAGTCGGTGGCGTCACCGCAGGCCACCGCGTCGAGCTGGACGTCCGGCGAGGCGGCGCCCCCGGGCGTGGGCGCGTACGACGCGCTCCACGAGCCCCCCGACAACGTGTCGACCACGCCCTCGTAGCTGCCGTCGAAGGTGGTGCCCGCCACCACGCACGACGACGCCGCGGTGCACGACACGGCCAGGTCGTTGTTGGCGATCGACGTCAGCGACGAGGCGCCCGCCGGCAGCGGCAGCGCCACCGCCGACCAGGCTCCCCCGGCCAGGGTGTCGACCATGCCCAGGTAGGTGCCGGCGACCAGGTAGGTGCCGGTGGCCACGCACGCGCCCGCCGACGGGCACGACAGCCCCAGGAACTGTGACCCCGAGGCCGCCGCGGGCAGGGGAGCAGTCGCCGCGCTCCATCCGCCGCCGGCGTAGCCGTCCACGAACGCCTGCTCGCCGCCACCGCTCTGGGTGTAGACGCCCACCGCCGCGCACGAGCCGGCGACGGGGCACGCCAACGCCGTCAGTTGCGCGTAGGCGCTCGTCCCGTAGGTGAGGGCGTCGGCGGGCAGGGGCGAGGCGCTCGGGGTCCACACGCCGTTGGCCAATTGCTCGACCAACGCCTGGGTGGCGCCGGAGGCGTCCAGGTAGCGGCCCACGGCGACGCACGATCCGAGGGTCGGGCAGGTCACGGAGGCGAGCAACCCCTGGGGGTCGGCCGAGGCACCCGTCGGGAGGGGGGCCTCCATGGCGCTCCACGTGCCCCCCGACTCCGAGAGGATCAGCCCGGCCGAGTAGTAGACGCCGCCGGTCACGGCGGGATAGTCGCCGACGGCGATGCACCATCCGTCGACCGGGCACGACGACGAGTCGATGGTGACGCCCTGGCCGGTGACGGCGTTGGCCGGCAACGGGGGGTTGACCGCGCTCCACGAGATGGACGCGTTGGCGATCGGTGCGGTCCCCACCACCAGGAGGGCGCTCACACCCAGGATGGCTGCCAGGGCAGCCACCAGACTCGGTCGACGCGTCACGACGCTGATCATGGTGCCCCCAGACCCCCGGCACGGCCGGGCTGCCTTTCGGCCGGCCCCCCACCCGCGCATAGTTCCCGCCGCCGACACGTTGTTCGGCCGGGACCCTCCGGCGCATCGTCACGATTGATGAAATACGAGGTTGGGGTGGATGGGTGGCCCGAAGCACCACCGGTAGCGGGAGACCTCGGTGAAGCCCATCCGTCGGTAGAGCGGCTCACCGGCCTCGGAGGCCTCGAGCACCACCGCCTCGGCGCCGAGCCCGAAGCCGGCATCGGCGGCCCAGGCGGTGCACAGCTCACCCAACCCCCGGCCCCGTGCCTCGGGAACGGTCCCCACCAGCTGGATCCCGGCCACACCGTCGCTCCCGACCACCATGGCGGCCGCCACCGGTGCCCCCTCCCGGCGGGCCACCACCGAGCGCACGGCCGGCCCATGGACGGTGTCGAGCGTGGCCACCTGGGCCTCGGCCGCGTCCGCGGGCAGGAACGACTCGGCGTACGCCGCCACGGTGACCGCCAGGTAGTCGCGCCGGCCGGCCTCGTCGACGACCTCTTCGAGGGTGACCCCCGGCTTGGGGCGGCGGGGGTCGAGCCGGTGCCGCAGCGCCATCCGGGGCGCGCCGGTGGGGGAGATCCGGGCGTGCCCGGCACCCAGGGCGGCCTCCTCGATGTCGGCGTCGGCATGGGCGGCGACCCACACGCAGTAGCCCGGGGCCCGACCGTCGAAGAACGCCTCGGCGCGAGCCAGGACCTGGGCCGCCGGCAGCGCCCGGTCGAGCCGGATCGCACCGTTGTGGTACGGGCCCGGCCACGACGGCAGGGTGGAGACCAGCAGCAGCCGACCGTCGTCCTGGAGCACCGCGCCCGGGACCGTCCGCGCGTAGAGCCGCAGCACCGCCGCCAGGTTCCGGTCGCCGGCGGCGAGCAGCGCGTCGCGGTCCACGGCGGCAACGTAGTTTGCAGCCATGCTCACCGTCGGGTTCGTGGGGACCGGGGTCATCGCCTGGGCGCACGCCATCGGCCTGCAGGCGATGATCAGCGCCGGCGTGGTCGACGCCCGGATCGCTGTGGTCCACGACCTCGACGGCGAACGGGCCTCGGGGTTCGCGGCCGCCAACGGTGCGGTCGCCGTGGCGAGCGCGGCCGAGGTGGTCGAGCGCTGCGACGCCGTGTGGGTGTGCACCCCCACCGCCGCCCACGTCGCCGCCGTGCAGACCGCCGTGGTGGCGGGCCGCGCCGTGTTCTGCGAGAAGCCGCTGTCCACCGACCTGGCGGGCGCCGAGGCGCTGGCGGAGACGGTTCGGGCCGGCGGGGTTCCCGCCCAGGTCGGCCTGGTGCTGCGGTCCACGCCGGTGTTCCGGGCCCTGCGCGACGTCGTGGCGTCGGGCGAGCTGGGCCCGCCCATGACGGCGGTGTTCCGCGACGACCAGTACTTCCCGGTGCAGGGCCTGTACGGGTCGACGTGGCGGGGCGACGTGGCCGTGGCGGGCGGGGGATGCCTCATCGAGCACTCCATCCACGACCTCGACATCCTGCGCTTCTGTCTGGGCGAGGTGGCCGAGCTCTCGGCCCGCACGGCGAACTTCGCCGGGTACGAGGGGGTGGAGGACCTGGCCACGGTGTCGCTGCACTTCGAGTCGGGGGCGTCGGCCGAGCTCGTCAGTGTGTGGCACGACATCCTCAGCCGGGGCTCGACGCGCCGCGTGGAGGTGTTCTGCCGGCGGGGCACGGCGTGGCTGGAGGACGACCACCTCGGGCCGCTGCACGTGCAGACCGCCGACGGGGTGGAGGTGCGCACCTGTCGGCCACCCGACTGGGTCGAGTCGCTGCCCATCGGGCGCGACGACATGGGCCTCGTCGTCCGCATGTACTGCGAGGCCGACCGGGCGTTCGTCGACGCCGTGGCCGCCGGCCGGCCTCCCGATCCGGGCTTGGACGAGGCCGTGGTGGCCCACGGGCTCGTCGACGCGGCCTACCGCTCGGCGGCCGCCGGTGGTGTGCCGGTGGTCCCGGGCTCGGCCCCGGCCTGACCTCACGGGCGCCGGCGTGAGCGTCGGCCTGAGCGCCGCCCGCCCGGGAACGTCAGGCGGTGGAGCGGAACTCGGTCTGCCAGGTACGCAGGTCGTCGGCGGGGAAGGGCTCGAGCGCCCACGCCGGGCGGGGGAAGCCGTAGAGGTAGCCCTGGGCCAGGTGGCACCCGATGTCCTGGAGCTCGGTGGCCTGCGTCGTGCGCTCGATCCCCTCGGCCACCACGGCGAGCCCCAGGGATTCCCCGAGCGCCACGATGGCCCGCACGATGGCCACGTCGTCGGAGTCGCAGTCGAGCTCGTCGACGAAGCTGCGGTCGATCTTCAGGGTCTCCACCGGCAGGCGCTTCAGGTAGCTGAGCGACGAGTACCCCGTCCCGAAGTCGTCGATCTCGAGGTGCAGGCCGAGGGCGCGCAACGCGGCGAGGGTCTCGGCTGTGGCGTCGCCGGTGCTCATGAGCGTGCTCTCGGTGATCTCGAGCCAGAGCTTGTCGGGGTCGAGCCCGGGCTCGCCCAGGGCCGAGGCCACCTGGCGGGGGAAGGTGGAGTCGGCGAGCTGCTGGGCCGAGACGTTGACCGAGATGTTGAGCCGGGCCGTGTCCTGCCCGGCCTCCGCCCGCCGCTGTTCCCATAGCGCCGTCTGACGGCACGCCTCGCGCAGGACCCACGCCCCGAGCGGCACGATCAGCCCGCTGTCCTCGGCGAGGGCGATGAACTCACCGGGGAGCAGCAGCCCCCGGGTGGGGTGGTGCCAACGCACCAGGGCCTCGATGCCCACCATCGTCTCGTCGTGCAGGTCCACCATGGGCTGGTAGTGCAGCTCGAGCTCGTCGCGCTCGAGTGCCCGGTGCAGCTCGTTGGACGTCCGCAGCCGCCGGATCGTCCGGGACTCGTCGTCGGCCCGGTACACCTCGATGCGCGACGGCCCGAGCTCCTTGGCCCGGTACATGGCGACGTCCGCATTGCGCAGCATCTCGGCGGGGGACTCCGCGCCGTCGATCGACAGCGCGATGCCGACGCTCACCGACACGAACATCTCGATACCCGACAGGGTGAGCGGTTTCAGCATCGCCCCCACGAGGCGCTCGGCGATGTCCACCGCCTCGGCCCGCTCGGCCACCTCGCACAGCACCGTGAACTCGTCGCCGCCGAAGCGCGCCAGCGTGTCCACGGCGCGCAGCGCACCGCCCAGGCGCCGGGCGACCTGTCCCAGCAGGAGGTCGCCCGACTCGTGGCCCAGGCTGTCGTTGACGAGCTTGAAGCGGTCCAGGTCGAGGAACATGATCGCCACGTGGTGGCGGTCGCGCCGGGCCCGGCTCAGCGCGAGCTCGAGGCGGTCCATGAACAGGACCCGGTTGGGGAGGCCGGTGAGCTGGTCGTGGACGGCGGCGTGGGCCAGCCGTTCGCGCATCTCGCGCCGCTCGGTGACGTCCTCGATCTGCCCGATGACGTACAGCGCCCCCCCGGCCTCGTCGCGCACGCAGGTGGCGCTGACCGTGACCCAGACCACGTGCCCGTCGGCGTGGATGTAGCGCTTCTCCAGCTGGTAGCGGTCGATGTCGCCGGCCACGAGCGACCGGAACTGCGCGGCGTTCTCCTCCCAGTCCTCGGGGTGGGTGAATTCGCGCACGACCCTCCCGACGAGCGCGGCGGGATCCCGGCCGAGGATCTCGCCGTAGGCGCGGTTCACCCGCACCAGGTGCCCGTCGGGCGAGGCCAGGCCGATGCCGATGGGCGCCTGTTCGAAGGCGTTGCGGAAGCGCTCCTCGGCATCGACGAGCGCGGACTCCGAGCGGCGCAGGAGGCCGCCCACCCAGGCGACGACCTCCCCCACGACGAGGCAGCACGGCACCACGTACAGCGCCGACGCCACGCCGAGCCGGTGCATCGGCGTTCCCAGCAGGGGCAGGACGTAGGACGCGGCCAGCAGCGGCGCCAGGCGCAACGACGTCCAGCGCGGGTGGGCCAGGCCGACCCACACGAATACGACCAGGTAGAAGGTCCCGTACAGGAACCCGTCGTCGCCGGCCAGGCGGTTGTGCAGGGCGATCATGCCGAACGCCACCGGGACGAGCCACAAGGTGGCCGAACGCGGCCAGCGCGCCCAGGGCACCACCCGCACGACGAGCCCCATGGCGATGCACGCCACGCCGAGCGCCTCCACACCCGGACGCGACGCCCCGCGTGGGAAGTCCAACAGGGGACCGGCCGCCACGACCATCAGGCCACAGGCGACCCACAGCACCCCCGACAGCCGGCCCACGAGCTCCGTCGTCAACGTCCCCGGGGCGGTGGCGTCGGGCCGCCCGCCACCCTCCACCTCGCCGCGTGGCCCTCGCTCGTGCATGTTCGTGCATCGGCCGTCCTGCCTCCGGGGACGCCTGCGGCGCGGTCGAGTTGATGCGGCGTTGTGGCGGCGGCCCCGCAGGGTGGTCGACGGCGAAGCGGTGACCGCCCCCGGTGGTGGGGGACGACGGCAGCGGCGTCATCAGCCACAGCCCCGGCTGCGGCCGGAGTCATCCCGGGTCGTCCAGGTCGCCCCACGGCGTCGAGGACCTCCAGCTCGACGACGTCCACCGACCGCCCGGCGCGCACGAGGTCGCGGGCTGGCGACACGCCTGAGTGCCCGGCACCCACGACCACCAGTCGACACCGCCCGTCGTCAGGGCGCGCGGTGTCAGTGCCTGGGAGGGCGTCCCACCTCGGGGCCGGCGGCGCCCGTGTCCGGGGCGCCGAGGGCGCCGTACCGCAGGCGCGCCGCCACCCGGTGCGCGGCACAGTCGGCCGCCAGGACCACGCCAACCCCCGTGGCCGCGCCGGCGAGGGCGTCGGTCGGGTAGTGCCAGCCGAGCGCCACCACCGCCAGGGCGGTCATGGCCACGAGGGCTCCCCCCACGACGCCGGCGCCGTATCGCCACCGGGCCGGGGCGGCCAGCACGGCCACGGCCGCCAGAGCGGCGACCACCACCACGGTGCCCGAGGGGAAGCACAGCACGCCGCCGAACGTCCGCCCCACGAGGGGCTTCATCACCCAGTCACTGGTCACGACGGCGAGCGCGGGGCCGGCCACCACGGCGACGCCCCGGGCCCGGTCGCGCCGCACCACGGCCAGGAAGCCGGCGGCCACGCCCGCCAGGACGACCGGCGGCGACGCCATCCGGGTGACCGCCGCCAGCAAGCGCGCATGGGGCCGGGTGGGGATGACGGCGAACGCCCAGTGGTCGAGCAGCGTCGGGCCCGGGCGCGCCATCAGGTACATGCCGGCGACGACCACGGGCATGAGGAGGAGGCACGCCACCACGAGCTCGACGTCGGCCGGCCCGGTTGCGTCGGACCGGGGGTCGTCGGACCGGGGGTCGTCGGACCGGGCGGGCGCCCGCACACGCGGGGACTCGGTGCTCGTCGGGGCCATCACCCCAGATCTAGCAGTGCGGGCCGTGCTGGCGGTCGCGGCCGGCGCAGAATCCGGCGCGAGGTGTGTGGTCTGCGCGAGGTGTGGCCTGTGAGGCGCGGCGGGGCGGGTCAGACCGTGACCACGACGCTCTGGGACAGCGCGCCCTGGCCCGACGAGTTGTAGTCCGCCACGGTATAGGTGTAGGTGCCAGCGGCCAGGCCGGTCTGCACGAACGTGGTCGGGGCGGCCTTCGGGTAGCCGCCCACCCAGAACTTGGTGCCGTTGCGGTAGGCGTTCACGCCGAGCGAGCCGGGGGCGTTCGTCCAGGTGAGCGTCACGGTGGTGCCGCTCACCGACGCCTGGAGATTGGTGGGGGTGCCCGGGATGCCGGAGTAGGCGAACTTGTCCCCGGCGACCAGCGCGCTCGTCCCTCCGGCTGTCGTGACGGTGACGTCGACCGTGCCCGTCCCCGCCGGCGAGGTGACCGTGACGGAGGTGGCGCTGTTCACCGTGAACGTGGCGGCCGCCCAGGGTCCGAACTTCACCGCGCTCGCCCCGGTGAGGTTGGTGCCGGTGATCGTCAGGACGGTGCCGCCCGCGGCGGGCCCGGCGGTGACCGACAGGCTGGTCACGGTGGGCGCCGGCGGGGGTGTCCCCGTGAAGGTGAACTGGTCGGCCGACGACGTGGCGCTGGTCCCGCCCGGGGTCGTCACGGTGACGTCGACCGTCCCCGACCCCGCGGGCGAGGTGGTCGTGATGGTGGTGGCGGTGACCACCGTGAAGGCCGCGCCCGTCGATCCGAACGTCACGGCGGTGGCGCCGGTCAGGTCGGTGCCGGTGACCGTCACCGCCGTGCCCCCGGCCGCCGGGCCGCTGGTCGGGGACAGGCTGGTCACGCTCGGGGCGGCCACGTAGGTGAACTGGTCGGCCGACGAGGTGGCGCTGGTGCCGCCACCCGTGGTGACCGTCACGTCGACGGTGCCGCTCCCTGCCGGCGCCGTGGTGGTGATGGTGGTGACGTTCACGACCGTGAAGGAGGCCGACGTCGAGCCGAACTTCACGCCCGTGACCCCGGTGAAGTCGGTGCCCGTGATGGTGACCGACGTCCCGCCCGCCAGGGGTCCGTTCGTCACGGACAGGCCGGTGACGGTGGGCGCCGGCAGGTAGGTGAACTGGTCGGCCGACGACGTGGCGCTGGTCCCGCCGCCCGTGGTCACGGTCACGTCCACGGTCCCCGATCCGGCGGGGGAGGTGGCGGTGCAGCTCGTCGACGACACGCAGCTGACGCCGGTGGCCGCCGAGCTGCCGAAGGACACCGTGGTCGAGCCGGGGACGAAATTCGTGCCGGTGACGGTGATCTGTGTCCCGCCGACGGCGGGGCCACTGGGCTGGGAGAGGCCCGTGACCGTGGGCGTCGGGGGCGGTGCGGGGCTGTACGTGAACTGGTCCGCCGACGACGTGGCGCTGGTCCCGCCGCCCGTGGTCACGGTCACGTCGACCGTGCCGCTCCCGGCCGGCGACGTCGCCGTGCAGGTGGTGGACGAGGTGCAGTTCACGCCGGTGGCCGCCGAGCTGCCGAAGGACACCGTGGTCGAGCCGGGGACGAAGCCGGTGCCGGTGATGGTGACCGACGTCCCGCCGACCGCCGCGCCGCTGGTCGGGGCCACGCCGGTGAGGGTGGGAACGGCCAGGTAGGTGAACTGGTCGGCCCCCGACGTGGCGCTCGTCCCGCCGTTGAGCGTGGTCACGGTCACGTCGACGGTGCCCGTGCCGGCCGGGGCGGTGGCCGTGATGGTCGTCGAGTTCACGAAGGTGAAGGCGGCGGCGGTCGGGCCGAAGGCCACACCGGTCACGTCGGCGGCGTTGAGGCCGAAGTTGGTGCCGGTGATGGTGACGACGGTCCCGCCGGCCAGAGCACCGCCGGCGGGCGCCAGGCCGGTGACGGTCGGGGCCGGGACGTAGGTGAACTGGTCGGCCCCCGACGTGGCGCTCGTCCCGCCGCCCGTGGTCGCGGTCACGTCGACGGTGCCGCTCCCGGCCGGGGCGGTGGCCGTGATGGTCGTCGAGCTCACGAAGGTGAAGGCGGCGGCAGTGGTCCCGAACTTCACGGTGCTGGTTCCGGTGAAGTTGGTGCCTGTGATCGTCACCGTCGTCCCACCGGCGCCAGGCCCGGTCGTCGGCGACACGCTCGTCACGGTGGGGGCGGGGACGTACGTGAACCGGTCGGCCGCCGAGGTGGCGCTGGTCCCGCCGCCCGTGGTCACGGTCACGTCGACGGTGCCGCTGCCGGCCGGCGACGTCGCCGTGCAGCTGGTGGAGGAGGTGCAGTTCACGCCGGTGGCGGCCGAGGCTCCGACGGCCACGGTGGTCGAGCCGGGCACGAAGCCCGTGCCCGTGACCGTCACCGACGTTCCCCCCGCGGCCGGCCCGTTCGCCGGCGAGACGGAGGTGACGGTCGGCACCGGCAGGTAGGTGAAGAGGTCGCCGGGGCCCGTGGCCGAGGTCCCGCCGCCCGACGTGGTGACGGTGACGTCGACGGCGCCCGCCGATCCTGCCGGCGAGGCCGCGGTGATCCTCGTGGCGCTGTTCACCGTGAACGTGGCCGCCGCGGTGGCGCCGAACGTGACCGCCGTGGCGCCCGTGAAGGCGGTGCCGCTGACCGTGACCGAGGTCCCGCCCGCCAACGGCCCGCCGGCCGGCGACACGCTGGTCACCGTGGGCGCCGACACCGCCGTGGTGTAGGTGAACTGGTCGGCGGCGCCGGTGGCGCTCGTCCCGCCCGGCGTGGTCACGATGACGTCGACGGTGCCGGCCGAGCCGGCGGGCGAGGAGGCCGTGATGGTCGTGGCGTTGTTCACGGTGAACGTGGCTGCTGCGGTGGCGCCGAACATGACCGCCGTGGCGCCCGTGAGGTTGGTGCCGCTGACCGTGACCGAGGTCCCCCCGGTGGTGAGGCCCGTCGCCGGGGAGAGGCCGGTGACCGTGGGCGGGTCGGGGAAGCCGCTGCCGGTGAGGGCGTTGGCCTGGTTGGCGGCGCCGTAGTTCGTGACGGCCAGCGTGGCCGACGTGGCCGCCGCCAGGTCGCTCTCGAAGACGTCCTCGGTGACCGGCCCCCCGTTGGCGGCGTAGGTCTGGTTGGCGGTCTGCCCGAAGTTCACGAGCGTCGGGGTGCCCGACACGCTCAGCACCACCCAGTCGTGGCTGGAGTCGGGCTCGGCCGCCTCGGCGGGGTCGATGGCCGTGACGGCGCCCGACACCGAGGTTGCGGCGTTGGCCGGCGCCCACCTGAAGGCGGCGCTCTGCGCGCTGCCCACGCTCGAGCCCGAGATCGCCGTGGTGTACGGGTCGGTGGCCAGCTGGGCGCCCACGGTGGCCGACGCCGCCGATCCCGTGGGCGAGTCGAGCACCACGATGGCGTCGTTGTCGGCGCCGATCATGTAGGTGGTGAAGGTGGTCGTGGCGCCCGCCGACACGGTCCGCGGGCAGCCGGGCGGGCTGCAGATCGAGGTCATGGTGCCGTTGTTGGCCCCCAGCCCGTACTTCCCGACGTCGGCGGGGTTGGAGAAGTGGGCGTTGTAGTCGAGGTCGTAACTGCTGGGCGTGCACCGCAGGGACCCCTTGGGGTCGGTCTGGGTGGGCAGGCTGCAGATGACGTTCGTGTAGCCCAGCTCGGCCACGTTGGCGATGGCGTCGATGAACAGCGAGGTCGTGCCGGTGTTGTGGATCGTCCAGGTGAGGGCGTAGGGCTCCCAGCCGGTGGTGAGGGGGCCCGACCCGTTGACCAGGGAGGCGCTCAGGACCGACTGGGACGGCGTGTTCTCGAACTGCCCCGCCAGGCCGGTGGTCTCGGGGACGAAGTAGTGGTTGCCGTCGCTGTAGGCGTCGCCGCCGGCGACCGTCGCCGAGGTCCCGTTGCCGTTGGCGACCGAGAAGCTGAGCCCCGTGGGGGCGGCACCGGGTGCCTTGTACACGACGGTGGCCGTGCCGCTGCCGAAGCTGGTGGTGCTGGCCGTGAGCGTGGAGGACCCCGTGGTGGTGGTGTGGTCGGTGAGCACCAGGCAGGTGCCGTCGCTGGCGGTGGTGCAGCCGGTGATGCCGTGGGCGGTGCCGCCCCCGGGCGGTGTCTGGGTGGCGCTGACGGCCACGCCGGCCTGGGGCGTCCCGCCCGAGGTGACCGTGACGGTGACGGCCTCGCGCATCGTGCCGTCCGCCGGCACGATGACGTTCGTCGGGTTGAGCACCACGTTGGCCGCGTAGGTGTACCAGTCGAGGGTCTGCACCTGGCTCGTCCCGCTGGGCGTGGTGACCAGCACGTCCACGGTGCCGTTCCCGCCCGGCGCGGTGGCGGTGATCGTGGTGTCGCTCTTCACGGTGAACGACGAGGCCGGGTGCCCGGGCCCGAAGACCACGGCCGTAGCGCCCGAGAAGTTGGTGCCGCTGATGATCACCACGGTCCCGCCGGCGGGGGGGCCCGAGGTGAGGTTCGAGCACGGCGGCCCGGCCGGGGAGAGGCACACGCTGGTCACGCGGGGGCCCGGCGGGGGCGGAGACCCGGTGTAGGTGAAACTGTCGGCTGACGATTTGGCGCTGGTCCCGCCGACGGTGGTGACGGTGACGTCCACCGTGCCCGCGCCGGCGGGCGAGGTGGCGCTGATCGTGGTGCCGTTGGTGACGCTGAAGGCGGCCGCCGTGGCCCCGAAGGCCACCGCCGTGGCGCCGGTGAAGTTGGTGCCGGTCACGGTGACGGTCGTGCCCCCGGTGGCCGGGCCGCCGGTCGGGGAGATGCCGGTCACGGTGGGCGCGGGGACGTACGTGAACCTGTCGGCGGACGACGTCGCCGAGGTGCTCCCGCCGACGGTGACGGTGACGTCGACGGTGCCCGCCCCCGCCGGCGAGGTGGCCGTCACGGTGGTGGCGTTCACCGCGGTGAACGAGGCCGCCGCGGTCGCCCCGAAGGCCACGGCGGTGGCCCCGGTGAGGTTGGTGCCGGTGATGGTGAGCGCCGTACCGCCGCTCGTCGGGCCCGAGGTCACCGACAGGCTCGACACCGCGGGCGACCCGGTGGTGTAGCTGAACCGGTCGGCGGACGACGTGGCCGACGTGCCCCCGCCGGTGGTGACGGTGACGTCGACGGTGCCGGACCCCGCCGGCGAGGTGGCCGTCACGGTGGTGGCGTTCACCGCGGTGAACGAGGCCGCCGCGGTGGCCCCGAAGGCCACGGCGGTGGCGCCGGTCAGGTTGGTGCCGGTGACGGTGACGGAGGTGCCCCCGGTGGACGGCCCCGTCGAGGGGGAGATGCCGGTCACCGTCGGGGTGGACGACCCGCCGACGCTCACGCTCACCGTGCCGGAGTGCGGGCCCTCGCCGCTCGAGTTGTAGTCCGCCACGGAGTAGGTGTGGCTGCCGACGGGCACCGCGCTGTCGATCCAGGTGGTGGGGGCCGGGTTCGGGTACCCACCGATCCACTTCTTGGTGGTCGTGTCGCGGTAGCCGTTGACCCCGAGGGCCCCGGCGGCGTTGGTCCACGTCAGGGTGACGGTCGTCCCGCTCACCACCGCCTGCAGGTTGGTCGGGGCGGCCGGCACGGCCGCCTGGGCGGCGGGTGCCGCCAGGCCGACGACGGCGGCGATCACCACGGCGGCCGAGGCGACCATGGCCGCCCAGGCAGGGCGGCCCCGCCGGTGCCCGAGGCGGGAACGGCTCGACGTGGTCGCGGATGCGAGTGTGCGGTTCAAGGTGCTCCAGGATTGTCGGGGAGCCCACCATGCCCGACGATCGGGCAGGCGACCACTCCGATCAGCGGTCGCCGTCGACCGCTGATCGTGCTGCGAACGCTCCTCAGGCTGGCAGGTGGCCCTAAACGCATGGTCCATGGCGGATCAACAGATGGCCAATCACCCGGCTCCTGCCCCTCCGCCGTCTCTTTCCACCACGTTGCGAGGTCGAATGATGACCGAAGATGCGATTGGGCGCATCGGCCGACCGGACCGGGCCGGGCCGGGGCCCGGGACGCCCCGGATGCCCGGCCCCATGATCCGCAGGGGACGCGACGCCCGATTGGTGAAGGAGCAGGTCGCCGAGCACGAATGTGCCGCTCGACCGGCCCCCCCGTCCCCGACCCGCCGTCCCGTGGAGTCAGCTCTGCACCGGGTACCACCCCACCACGGCCCGCTCCAGGGCGCGCTCGGCCGCGGCCCGGGCGGCGCGGGCGGTGCCGCCGTCCACGGGCTCGAACCGCACCAGGTCGCCGGGACGGCATTGCCCCAGTTGGCCGAGGTCGGCGCTCACCACCGTGGCCACCACCGGATACCCCCCCACGGTGGCGTGGTCGTTCAGGAGCACCACCGGGCGGCCGTCGGCGGGCACCTGGACGGCCCCGGTGACCACGCCGCGCGAGGCGATGCCGGGGACAGGCGGGTCGAGGGGCCTGTCGGCGTCGAGGCGCACCCCCACCCGGTCGCTGGCCGCCGCCACCCGCCACTCCGTCCCGGCCAGCTGCGCCACCCCGGCGTCGCCGAAGTCGTCGGGGCCGGGCACGACGCGCAGGAGGCGCCGGGCCCGGCGTCCGCCGGTGCGCACGATGCGCCCCCGGGGTCGTGCCGGCGGGCCGATCCCGAGGACGTCGCCGGGCCGCAGCGGCCCCGGGCCCACGGCGCCGAGCACGTCCGAGGAGCGGCTGCCGAGGACGGGCGCGGCGTCCACGCCCCCGCTCACCACGACATAGACCCGCAGGTCGTCGAGCATCTTCGTCACTGTGAGGACCTGGCCCGCCGAGATCGGGACCACGGCGTCGACCGACACGGACCGGCCGTCCACCGTGGCCGCGGCGCCGCCCACCACGGCGACGTGCGACGCCGCCGAGAACCGCAGCGACGGGCCCAGGGCGGTGACCTCGATGCCGGCGCAGGCGTCGTCGTTGCCGACGAGCCGGTTCCCGGCGCGCAGGGCGAAGGGATCGGCGGCGCCGGCCCGGGGCACGCCCAGGGCGGCGACCCCCACCCGCCCGCGGTCCTGCACCGTCGAGACGAAGCCGGGCGCCTCCACCGTCAGGGTCCGGGCCGCCGCCGAGCGCAGCGGGGGCCGGGCCGGCGGTGTCACCGTGCCGGGATCGTCCACGGCCCGCAGCCGGACGGTGTCGCCCGGGCCGAGCGTGGCGAACGGGGGGGTCTCGGGGTCGAAGAGCACGAAGCCGGTCCGCCCCACGAGCTGCCACCCGCCCGGCGAGGCCCGGGGGTAGATGCCGGCGAACCCGCCCCCGACGCCCACCGACCCGGCGGGGACCGCGGCCCGCGGCGAGGAGCGACGCGGGACGCCGGCCAGGGCCGCGGGCAGCCCGTGGAGATAGGCGAATCCGGGCAGGAACCCTAGGAACGCCACCGGGAGCGGCGTCCCCGTCAGGTGCTCGACGACCTGGGCCGGGACCATGCCGGCTCGGGCCGCCACCTCGGCGAGATCGGGGCCGTCGAAGGCCACCGGCACCTCGACCACGCGCCCCGCCACCCCGGCCGGGACCGGTGCCGGCGTGGTGGCGAGCTCGTCCTCGAGCGCCTCGAGGGCGGCCACGGTCGGGTCGGCCACCACCGTCACCGACCGGTAACCGACGACGACGTCCTCCACCCCGGGCCGGGCCGGGCCCCGGGCCAGGGCGGCGGCCAACGCGTGCGCCTCGGCTACCGATTCGACCTCGGCGACCAGGGCGGTGTCCCCGAACGCGCGTACGGGCCGATCCGGCCTACCCGGCCGCCCACCCCGCCCGGGGCGCCCCGTCCGGTCCCGGGGCCCGGAAGCCGTCACGTCACGAAGGGGGCCAGCACCACCCCGGCCGCCTCGAGGGCGCGGCGCACGCCGCGGGCAAGGGCGGCGGCACCGGGCATGTCGCCGTGCACGCAGATCGACCCCGCCGCCACCTCCACCTCGGTCCCGTCGACCGCCGTCACCCGTCCGGCCACGGCGATGGACACCGCCCGGCGTGCCACCTCGCCGGCGTCGGTCAGCACCGCCCCGGCGGTCGTCCGGGGCGCCAGGCGGGCGTCGGCCAGGTAGGCGCGGTCGGCGAAGGCCTCGGTGACGACCCGGACCCCCAGTGTCCGGGCGACGTGGAGGGGGATGGGCGCGGCCGGCGCCAGCAGCACCAGGTCGCCGGCGTCGCGCACCGCCTCGACCACGGCCCGGGCGCAGGCCTCGTCGTCGGCCATGCGGTGGTAGAGGGCGCCGTGGGGCTTCACGTAGCGGACTCGCGTGCCCGCCGCCCGGGCCAGGGCGTCGAGCGCTCCCACCTGGTAGAGGACGTCCGCGGCGACCCGCGCGGGGGCGATGTCGAGGGCTCGGCGGCCGAAGCCGTCGCGGTCGGGGTACGACGGGTGGGCGCCGACCACCACCCCCCGGCGGGCCGCCTCCTCGACGGTCCGGCGCATGGTCGAGGGGTCGCCGGCGTGGAAGCCGCACGCCACGCTGGCGCTCGTGACCAGGCCGAGCAGGGCGTGGTCGTCCCCGCCGGCGCCCGTGCCCTCGCCCACGTCTGCGTTGAGGTCGACCGACGGCACCGCGGCCGCGCCGGCGGAAGGCGGCGCCGGGGTCAGCGGAGGACGGCCTCGACCAGGGCCGGGCCGGGGGTGGCCAGGGCCCGTTCGAGCTGGTCGGCGAATTCCTCGGCGGTGGTGGCCCGGGTGGCGGGCACACCCATCCCCGACGCCAGGGCCACGAAGTCCAGGTCGGGCCGACCGATGTCGAGCATCCCCCGGGCGAGCGGGCCTGGCGCCGTGGCACCCACCCTGCTCAGCTCGAGCTCGAGGATGGCGTAGGAGCCGTTGCCGAGGACGACCGTCGTGACGTCGAGGCCCTCGCGGGCCTGGGTCCACAGGGCCTGGAGGGTGTACATGGCGCTGCCGTCGGCCTCCAGGCTGAGCACGGGCCGGTCGGGGCACGCCACCGCCGCCCCGGTGGCCACGGGCAGGCCCTGGCCGATGGCCCCGCCCGTCAGGCACAGCCAGTCGTGGGGCGGGGCGCCGGCGGTGGCGCCCGCCACGAAGATGCCCGACGTGTTGCCCTCGTCACTCACGACGGCGCCTTCGGGGAGCAGGGCGCCGATGGCGGCCGCCAGGGTCTGGGCGTCGAGCGCGCCGGTGGGTCGGTCGGGTCGGGCCGCCTCGGGCCGGAGGGCGCCGTCGGCCGGCGCCCCGAGCTCGTCGGCCAGCGCCTCCAGGGCGCCGACGACGTCGTCGGCGCCGGTGGCCAGGGTGTGCACCTCGCAGCCGTCGGGCACCAGGTAGCCCGGCACCCCCGGATAGGCGAAGAACGACACGGGGGCGGCCGCGTCGGCCAGCACGAGGTGCCGCGCCCCCTGGAGCTGCGCCATCGTGAATTCGGCCAGGTAGCCGAGCCTCTCCACGGCGGGAATGCCGGCCCCGCGCTCCAGACGGGCCGGGAAGGTCTCGCACAGCAGCCGGGCGCCCGTGGCGGCCGCGACCCGCCCGGCGGCCACGAGGCCGCGGCGGCGCACGGCGGCCCCGCCCACGAGCAACACGGTGGGCGCACCGCCGCGCAGGGCGCGGGCGGCCTCGGCCACGGCGTCGTCGGCGACCGTCCGCAGCACCGGGCCGGGACGGGCCGACACCGGGTCCCCGGCCTCCTCCCACGACACGTCGGCGGGGACGACGAGGGTGGCGACGCCGGCCGGGGGGCCGAACGCCTCCTGCACGGCGTCGGCGGCGTCACGGGCCAGGTCGCCGGGGGACGACGCCGCCCGGAACCAGCGCGACACGGGGCGGGCGAGGCTCTCGATGTCCGACGCCAGGGGCGGGTCGTGCTTCAGGTGGGTGGTGGCGTGGTCACCCACGACGTTGACGACCGGGGTGCGCGCCCGCCGGGCGTTGTGCAGGTTGGCGATCCCGTTGCCGAGCCCGGGCCCGAGGTGCAGGAGCGTGGCCGCCGGCCCGCCCGCCATGCGGCCGTACCCGTCGGCGGCCCCGGTGACGACCCCCTCGAACAGCCCGAGGACGGCCCGCATCTCGGGGACGTCGTCGAGGGCGGCCACGAAGTGCATCTCCGAGGTTCCCGGGTTCATGAAGCACACGTCGACACCACAGCCGACGAGTGACCTGATCAGAGCCTGTGCGCCGTTCATCGTCCTGGTCCCATGGTCGGTCGGCCTCCCCCGGTCGGGCAGCGTGGTCGGTCGGGCAGCGTGGTCAGTCGGGCAGCGTGGTCGGTCGGGCAGCGTGGTCAGTCGAGCAGGGTTCCGGGCCCGAGGATCCCATGGGGGTCGAAGGCCCGCTTGATGGCCCGCATCAGGCCGAGCTTCACGGGGTCCTCCATCTCGTGGAAGTACTTCTTCTTCTCGGTGCCGATGCCGTGCTCGCCCGAGATGGCCCCGCCGAGGCCCATCCCCGCCCGGAAGACCGCCCGCAGCACCTCGGCGCGCCGGTCGGGGTCGGGTTGGAACACCGACAGGTGGACGTTGCCGTCACCCACGTGCCCGCATCCCGTGATCAGGGCGCCGTGCGTGGCGGCCACCTCGGCGACGGCCGACATGTAGGCGGGGATGGCCGCCCGGGGCACGACCACGTCGACGATGTCGTCGGCGCCCGCCGCCTTGGCCACGAAGAACGCCTTCTCGCGGGCGCTGATGAGCTGGGTGGCGGCCTGGGCGGGCAGCACGTAGACCTCCATCGCCCCCAGTTCGACCAGGAGCTCGCCGAGCGACGACACGTCGTCGTCGAGGCGGTCCTCGTGGGCGTCCTCGAGCACGATCACGAGATAGGCCAGCGCCCCCTCGCGCACGGCCGCCGGGATCCCCAGGTCGAGCCCCACGTTGGCCGTGATGGCGTCCATGGTGATCATGTCGACGTACTCCAGGATGAGCGGGCCGACGCCGTGGGCGACGATGCGGGGCACCGCCGCGGTGACCTGCTCCAGCGTGGTGAACGGGGCCAGGACGGTGGCGGCGTGCCCGGGCCGGGGGTGGAGCTTCAGGGTGGTCTCGGTGACGAAGGCCAGGGTGCCCTCGGACCCCACGATGAGCTGGGTGAGGTCGTACCCGGTGGAGTTCTTCACGAACTTGCCCCCGGTGCGGATGACATCGCCCCCGGCGAGCACAGCCTCGAGGCCGAGGACGTGGTGCCGGGTGACCCCGTACTTGATGGCCCGCATGCCGCCGGCGTTGGTGGCCACGTTGCCCCCCAGCGACGCGCCGGCCTCTCCCGGGAACACCGGGTACACGAGCCCGTGCTCGGCGGCGGCCCGGTTGAGCTCGTCGAGGGTGACCCCGGGCTGGACGACGGCCACGTGGTTGTCGAGGTCGATCTCGAGGATTCGGTCCATCCGCTCGAACGAGACCAGGATCCCGTCCGCCGGGGAGATCGCCGCGCCCGAGAGCCCGGTGCCGCTGCCCCGGGCGGTGACCGGGAGCTGGAGCTCGTCGGCCAACCTGAGCACGGCGGACACCTCGGCCGTGGTGCCGGGCCGGACGACGGCGAGCGGCGCGCTGGCCGTCGCCGTCAGGGCCTCGTCGTGGCCGTAGTCGGGGGAGACCGCCTCGCCGACGAGGACGTTGGCGGCCCCCACCACGTCGGCGAGCAACTCGACGATCTCGGCCATAGCGGGCGTCTCCTGGTCGGTCCGACCGCCACTGTAGAGCGCGGCCCCATCCCCGTCCGGCGGCACACCGACGGGGATCGGTCGCACCGAGGGCGCGCGTGGGGGAGGATCTACCGAAGTGAACTGGGTCGACTACGTGCTGCTCGTGATCGTGGCGCTGTCGGGCATCCACGGGCTGCGACTCGGGGCCGCCACGCAGGTGCTGTCGTTCGGGGGATTCTGGCTCGGGCTGTTCATCGGTGCCCTGGTGGCGCCGTCGCTGGCCGGGCTGGCCTCGGGCACCACGGCCAAGACGCTGGTGGCTCTGGTCGTCCTCATCGGGGTGGCCACGATCCTCGGCGCCGTGGGCCGCCTGCTCGGCGTGCGCTCCAGCCGGTTCCTGCAACGGCTGCGCCTGGGCCCGCTCGACTCGGCCTTCGGCGTGGCCGTGGCGGTGGTCGCCACGCTCATCGCCACCTGGCTGGTGGCCAGCCTCCTGTCCGACAGCCGGTACCCGAGCCTCGCCCGGGCCGTGCAGCAGTCGCGCATCGTGCGCGCCCTCGACCACGTCCTGCCCCCGATCCCGACGGTGTTCACCGGCGTGCAACGCTTCCTCGCCCAGAACGGCTTCCCCGTGGTGTTCGCCGGGCTTCCCCCCGAGGTGGCCGGTCCCGTGACCCTGCCGAGCGACGCGGCCGAGCGTGCCGCCGTCGTGCGGGCCGAGCCGTCGACGGTGCAGGTGGCCGGGCAGGGCTGCGGGGTCATCCAGGAGGGCTCGGGCTTCGTCGCCGCGCCGGGCCTCGTGGTCACCAACGCGCACGTCGTGGCGGGCATCGCCGCTCCGGTCGTCATCGACGGCACGGGCCGGCATCCCGCCACCGCGGCGGTGTTCGACCCCCAGCTCGACGTGGCCGTGCTCCGCGTGCCCGGGCTCGCCGACCCGGCGCTCCCCATCGACGCCACCATCGTCGCCCGGGGCACCACCGGTGTCGTGCTCGGCTACCCCGAGGGCGGCCCGTTCACCTACGGCAAGGCCGGGGTGGCGGCATCGTTCAAAGCCGTCGGCCTCGACATCTACGGGAAGTCCACGACCACCCGGCAGATCTACCAGCTCGACGCCACGGTCAACCCCGGCAACTCCGGCGGTCCCATCGTGTCGTCGGGGGACGCCGGCATCCCCGACGGAACCGTCATCGGGGTCGTGTTCGCCCGGTCGACCACCTACAGCGGCGTCGGGTACGCGCTGGCCATGCCGGCGGTGGTCACCGACATCGCCCAGGCCCAGGCCCGCGTCCGGGCCACCGACGGCTCGGTGGGCACCGGGGCCTGCCTCTCCTCGTAGGCGCGGTCCGGTCGCCCCCTCCCCCGGCGGCGGTACCCCGGGGCGCCGCGCCCGCGTGGCCCGGCAGCCATCGGGCCGGGCCCCCGGCTAAGAATGCTGCCGGTGGGTCTACGGATCGAGGACTACGGGATCATCGGCGACACGCACACCGCCGGGCTGGTGGGGTGCGACGGGTCGATCGACTGGCTGTGCCTCCCGCGCTTCGACTCCGACGCCTGCTTCGCCCAGCTCCTGGGCACGCCCGAGCACGGCTACTGGCGCATCGCACCGGCCACGGGTGACTACGAGGTCCGGCGGGCGTACCGCCCCGACTCCCTGGTCCTCGAGACCGAGTTCGAGACCGCCGACGGGGTGGCCCGGCTCGTCGACTGCATGCCGATCCGCGAGCACCACCCCCAGGTGGTCCGGATGGTCCAGTCCGTGCGGGGCAGCGTGGCCATGCGCATGGACCTCGTGATCCGCTTCGGGAACGGGTCGATGGTCCCGTGGGTGCGGCGGGTGGACGGGCTGCTGGCCGCCGTCTCCGGCCCCGACGCCCTCGCCCTGTGGACGCCCGTGCGCACCCGGGGCGAGGACATGACGACCGCGGCCGAGTTCACCGTGGCCGGCGACGACCACGTCCCCTTCGTGCTCACCTGGTACCCGTCGCAAGAGGCCCCGCCGCGGCCCGTCGACGCCCACTACGCCATCACCGACACCGAGATGTGGTGGCGCGACTGGGCCGCCATGTGCTCCTACGAAGGGGTGTTCCGCGAGCCGGTGGTGCGATCGCTGATCACGCTCAAGGCCCTCACCTACCACCCCACCGGGGGAATCGTGGCCGCCCCCACGACGTCGCTGCCCGAGACCCTGGGAGGTGAGCGCAACTGGGACTACCGCTACTGCTGGCTGCGCGACGCCACCCTGACGCTGCAGGCGCTCATGCGGGGCGGCTACCACGACGAGGCCCTCGACTGGCGCGACTGGCTGCTGCGGGCGGTGGCGGGGGACGTCTCGAAGCTCCAGATCATGTACGGGCCCGGGGGCGAGCGCAGGCTCGACGAATGGGTGGTGGACTGGCTCCCGGGCTACGAGGGCTCGGCCCCGGTGCGCATCGGCAACGCCGCGTCGGGCCAGTTCCAGCTGGACGTCTACGGCGAGGTGCTGTCCGCCCTCTACGAGGCGTGCGCCGTGGGGAGCCCGCTGAGCGCGTCGGCCTGGGACCTGCAGGTGGCCCTGGTCGAGTTCGTGGAGAACAACTGGCAGGAGCCCGACGAGGGCATCTGGGAGGTGCGTGGCCCGCGCCGGCACTTCACCCACTCCAAGGTCATGGCCTGGGTGGCGGTCGACCGCGCCGTGCGCAGCATCGAGGAGCTCGGCCTCGACGGCCCGCTCGACCGGTGGCGCCAGGTGCGCGACGCCATCCACGAGGAGGTGTGCGCGCAGGGGTACAACGCCGCGGTCGGCTCCTTCACCCAGTACTTCGGGTCCGACGCCCTCGACGCCAGCCTGCTCATGATCCCCCTCGTGGGGTTCCTCCCCGCCACCGACGACCGGGTGCGCTCCACGGTCGAGGCGATCGAGCGCGGACTCACCGAGGACGGCTTCGTCCTGCGCTACCGCACCGGGGACGCCGGTGACGTGGACGGGCTCCACGGGCGCGAGGGCGCCTTCCTGGCCTGCTCGTTCTGGATGGCCGACTGCCTGCACCTGATCGGCCGCCCCGAGGACGCCCGGGCCATGCTCGAGCGCCTCCTCGGCCTGCGCAACGAGCTCGGGCTGCTGGCCGAGGAGTACGACGTGCATGCCGGCCGCCAGGTGGGGAACTTCCCGCAGGCCTTCTCGCACGTGTCGCTCGTCAACGCGGCGTTCAACCTCACCGGCCATCCCCGCATGCACGAGCAGGACGCCGCGCCGGCCGTCCGCCGGTCACACCTGCACGGGGGCCGCAAGCGGTGGGCGGCGGGCCCCGAGCACGGCGGCCGGCAGCGGCCGGGCCGCGCCGGGAGACCCCCGGAGAGGAGCTAGGCCATGCAGGCCCTGACGGTGCAGCCCATGACGGCGGGATCGGCGCGCCTCGACGACGTCCCCGAGCCGCCCGCCTCCGACGGCCCGGTGCTGGTCCAGACGCTCGCCGTGGGCGTGTGCGGCACCGACATGGAGATCGTGTCGGGGGCGTACGGGTGGGCGCCGCCGGGTCGCGAACGCCTGGTGCTCGGCCACGAGTCCCTGGGCCGCGTCCTCGAGGCGCCCGACGGCGCACCCGTGGCGGCGGGGGACCTCGTGGTGGGCATCGTCCGGCGCCCCGACCCGGTGCCCTGCGAGAACTGCGCGGTGGGTGAGTGGGACTTCTGCCGCAACGGCCAGTACACCGAGCGCGGCATCAAGGGCCACGACGGCTACTGCTCCGAGCGCTACCGGATCCACCCCGACTTCGCCGTGAAGGTGGACCCCGGCCTGGGAGCGCTCGGCGTGCTCCTGGAGCCCACGAGCGTGGTGGCCAAGGCGTGGGAGCAGATCGACCGGATCGGCGGGCGGGCCCACTGGGCGCCGCGCCACGCGGTGGTGACCGGCGCGGGGCCCATCGGCCTGCTGGCCGCGCTCCTGGCGGTGCAGCGCGGGCTCGAGGTGCACGTCTTCGACCAGGTCACGACCGGGATCAAGCCCGACCTCGTGGCGGCGCTCGGTGCCAGCTACCACACCGGGAAGATCGAGGACGCCTGTTCGAGCCCCGACGTCGTGGTCGAGTGCACCGGGGTCGGGTCGCTCGTGTTCGACGCCATGGAGCACCTGGGCCCCGGAGGCGTCGCCTGCCTCACCGGCGTGTCGTCGGGCGGCCGGGCCATGCACGTGGACGCCGGGATGCTCAACCGTTCGATGGTGCTCGAGAACCAGTCCGTGGTGGGGTCGGTCAACGCCAACCGCCGGCACTACGAGGCGGCCGCGGCCGCGCTGGTGGCGGCCGACCGGTCCTGGCTCGAACGCCTCGTGACCCGGCGCGTCCCCCTGGCGGACTGGCAGGACGCCCTGCAGCGCCGGCCCGACGACGTCAAGGTGGTCATCGAGGTCGGGACGTGACGACGACCGAGATCGCCCCCGGGGTGGTCGAGATCGACACCCTGCTCGGGGGGTGGGAGAAGGTGACGGCCGGCTACCTGGTGCACGGGGACGCCCCCGTGCTGGTGGAGACCGGGAGCCAGAGCTCGGTGCCGGCGCTGCTCGAGGCGCTCGGCGCGCTCGGGGTGAGCCCCGGCGAGCTGGCCGGGGTGGCGGTCACCCACATCCACCTCGACCACGCCGGTGGGGTCGGCGACGTGGCCCGGGCGTTCCCGGCGGCCACCGTGTACGTGCACGAGAAGGGCGCGCGCCACCTGGCCGACCCGGCCCGGCTCATCGACTCGGCGGCGCGCGTCTACGGGCCGCTGCTCGACTCGCTCTACGGCCGGCTCGACCCCACGCCGGCGGAGCGCATCCACGTGCTCGCCGACGGCGAGGAGATCCGCGTGGGGCCGGGCCGGGTGCTCACCACCGTGGACTCGCCCGGTCACGCCAAGCACCACCTCGCCCTGCACGACTCGGCGAGCGGCATCCTGTTCGCAGGCGACGCCGTCGGTGTGCGCCTGCCCGACGCCGGCGTCCTGCGCCCGTCGACGCCGCCGCCCGACTTCGACCTCGACCAGGCGGTGCGCTCCCTGCACCGCTTCGCCGAGCGGCGGCCGTCGGGGCTCGCCCTGGCCCACTACGGGCTCCTCCCCGAGCCCGCCGCGGTGCTCGCCGAGGCCGAGGAGACGCTGCGCGCGTGGGCGAGCGTGGCCGAGCAGGCGTGGCGTGCCGGCGATGACATCGCCGGGGCCCTCGAGGCGGCCTTCGCGGGCGACGTGTCGGGCGTGGACGCCGCGCACCGGGAGAAGCTCGACACGCTCAACGGCGTGCACTCCAACGCGGCGGGCTTCCGGCGCTGGCTCGACTCCCGCGCCGACGCCTCGAGACCCCCCCAGCCCTGACCGCGGGACCCCGGGAGCCGGCCGTCGGCCGGGACCTTCTCCTCTGGAGCGCCACCGTCACTATCCCTAGGTTCGGACCTAGGTTCGGACCCTCGGTCCGGGCCTGGAGTGGTCCCCTTCCACGACGGGGACGGGAGGTCCTAGATGGACGGGACGGCGGAGGCGTTCATGCGAGAGAGCGACGCCTTCTCCTGGTACATGGAGAACGACCCGGCCCTGCGGGCGACCATCGTCGCCGTGGCCTGGCTGGATCGCGGCCCGGCGTTCGACTCCCTCCAGGAGCGGCTCGAGCGGGCCACGCGGCTCGTGCCTCGCTTCCGCCAGCGCCCGGTGGACGTCCCGGGGCGGCTGTCGCCGCCGCGCTGGGAGTTCGACCCGGGTTTCGACCTGACGTGGCACCTGCGGCGGGTGGCCGCCCCGGCGCCCGGCACGCCCGATGCCGTGCTCGGCCTGGCGCGCACCATCGCCACCACGGGGTTCGACCGTTCGCGCCCTCTGTGGGAGTTCACGCTGGTGGAGCAGCTCGAGGGGGACCGGGCCGCGCTGGTCATGAAGGTCCACCACTCCCTGACCGACGGCATCGGGGGCATGCAGCTGCTCCTCCTGCTGTTCGACGCCTCCCCCGACCCCGAGCCTCGGGGCGAGATGCCCCCGGCGCCCGGGAGCCCTGCGCTCGGGCCCGCCGGTCTCGTCCGCGCCGGCGTCGCCCACGACTGGCGCCGGGTCACGGCGCTGGCGCGCCGGGACGCCGCCGCCATGGTCCCGGCCGCCCTCACTGTCGCCCGCCACCCGGTGCGCAGCACGCGCGACGCCATCGAGACGGCGCGCTCGGTCGGCCGCATGGTCGCCCCCGTCGCGGCCACGCTCTCCCCGGTGATGACCGCACGCGGCCTGGGCCGCACCCTGGCCATGATCACGGTGCCCTTCGAGGACCTGCGCCGGTCCTCGGCCCTGGCCGGCGGGACGGTCAACGACGGCTTCCTGGCCGCCGTCACCGGCGGGCTGCGCCGGTATCACGAGCGCCACGGCGCCACCGTGGGGGATCTCCGGGTCACCATGCCCATCAGCCTGCGCACGCCCGACGACCCCGCCGCCGGGAACCGGATCACGCTGGCGCGCTTCACGGTCCCCGCCGGCGCCCTCGACCCCGCCGACCGGATCCGTTCCATGGGACAGCGCTGCCGTCTGGCACGCGAGGAGCGCGCCGTGCCGCACTCGAACGCCATCGCGGGCACGCTCAACCTCCTCCCCCAGGGGGTCGTGGGGAGCATGCTGAAGCACGTCGACTTCCTGGCCAGCAACGTCCCGGGCCTGTCGTTCCCCGTCTACCTGTGCGGCGTGCCGACGAGCGGCTACTTCGCCTTCGGCCCGACCCTGGGATCGGCGCTCAACGTCACACTGGTCTCGTACGCGGGGACATGCTGCATCGGGGTGACCGTGGACAGCGCGGCCGTGCCCGACCACGCCGCGCTGGTCGAGTGCCTGCGGGAGGGCTTCGCCGAGGTCGTGGCCCTCGGCGCCGGGCGCCGGGCGCGCCCCGGGCACGGCACCCCCGACCTCCGGAGGGCCGCTCTGAAAGACTGAGGGGCGCATGCGCAGCTCCGCGCCCACGGTCGACGACGTGGTGGCTGCTCTCGACCGGGACGGGTACGCCGTCGTCGAGGGCCTGCTCGCCGAGCCCGAGCTCGGGGAGACCCGCGTCGAACTGCAGCGCGTGCTCCGGGGGGTGCCCGGCGGGCGCAACCCCTTCGAGGGGGCGCGCACGCGGCGGGCCTACGCGCTCTTCGCCAAGACGCGGTGCCTCGACGCCGCCGCGGTCCACCCCCTCGTCCTCGGCGTGCTCGACGAGGTGCTCGGCCACTGCCAGCTCAGCGCGCCGACCGGCATCGAGATCGGCCCCGGCGAGGTCGCCCAGGTCCTCCACCACGACGACGGCATCTACCCGCTGCCGCGGCCGCACGGCGAGGTCGTCCTCAACACCATGTGGGCCCTCGACGACTTCACCGAGGCCAACGGCGCCACCCGCCTCGTCCCGGGCAGCCACCGGTGGGTGTCCGAGCAGCCCTCGGCGCAGACCCCCACGGTGGCGGCCACGATGCCGGCGGGGTCGGTGCTGTTCTATCTGGGCAGCCTCTGGCACGGCGGCGGGGCGAACACCACGAGCCGGCCGCGCCTCGGCGTGGTGCTCGAGTACGTGGCGTCCTGGCTCCGTCCCCAGGAGAACCACTTCCTGGCGGTGCCCGGGGACACGGTGCGCCGACTCCCCGAGCGCCTGCAGGAGCTGCTGGGCTACAACATCCGCCCACCGTTCATGGGCTACGTCGACGGCCGGCACCCGCGCCGCGTCCTCGAACGCGACGGGAGCTAGGCATGCAGCCGCGGTCCGGTGGTGCCATCCCCCGCCGCACCTTCCTCCGGGGTGCGGCCGCCGCCGGCCTCGGCGGAACGGGCGCACTGCTGGCCGCCTGCGGCCGGTCGTCACCGGCGGCCTCCTCCACGACCACCACGGGCGCCGCCGGCCCGACCACCCGGTTCAGGGCCGGTGACCGGCCGTTCCCGTCGCGAGCGGCGGGGACCGACATGCTGCCCGAGATCCGCCACATCGTGGTGCTCATGATGGAGAACCACTCCTTCGACAATTACTTCGGGATGCTCGGGCGCGGCGACGGGTTCGACCTCGACGCCCGGGGCCGTCCCCGCAACGCCAACCCCGGGCCCGACGGCACGCCCGTGGTCGCCTACCCGGCCCGCTCGGTGTGCCAGGCCGACGCGCATGTCTCGCAGGACTGGGCGGTGAGCCACCAGTCGTGGAACCACGGGCGCAACGACGGCTTCGTGCGGGCCAAGGGCACCGACCCGATGGCCTACTTCACCGGCGCCGACCTGCCCTTCTACTACTCGCTGGGGCGGACCTTCCCGCTGTGCGACCGGTGGTTCGCGTCGACCATGGCCCAGACCGACCCCAACCGCCGGTTCCTGATCGCGGGGTCGGCGTTCGGCCTCGTCGACGACTCCTTCCCGGTGTCGGCGACCCGCTCCAACCGCCCGGGCGGGTTCGGGACCGTCTTCGACATGCTCGACCACTTCGGCATCCCGTGGCTCGACTACTACAGCTCCCTGCCCACGGCGCTGCTGTTCCCCTATGCGGCGGCCGCCGTGGCGCCCAACCTCGAGAAGATCGACCACTTCTTCTCCGACGCGGCGGCGGGGACGCTCCCCGGCTTCTGCCTCGTGGAGCCCGACTTCGGCACGGCCTCGGAGGAGAACCCGCAGGACGTCCAGAACGGCCAGGCGTTCGCGGCCTCGGTGGTGAACGCGGTCATGGCCGGTCCGGCCTGGCCCGACACGGTGTTGATCTGGGTCTACGACGAGCACGGCGGCTACTACGACCACGTCCCCCCGCAGCGGGCCGTGCCTCCCGACGACATCGCCCCGGACGTCCCTGCCGCCGAGCTCGACGGCGACCATTACAGCTGGACCGGGTTCCGGGTGCCCGCCGTGGTGGTGTCGCCCTGGGCCAAGCGGGACTACGTGTCACACGTCGTCCACGACCACACGTCGATCCTCCGTCTCCTCGAGACGAAGTGGAACCTGCCGGCGCTCTCCAACCGTGACGCCAATGCCAGCAACCTCCTCGACACCCTCGACCTCACGGCGCGCCGGCCACCGTTCCTGTCGCCGCCCACGCTCGCCGCCGCTCAGGCCGTCTCGGCCGACCAGGTGGCCGCCTGCGCGGCGCTGAACCAGGGGGGCTGATCCGGCGCGGTCTCCGGCCACCACCGATCCGCGGCCACCACCGATCTGGGCGGCGCGATCCGGGCGGCGCGATCCGGTGGTGGCGGTACGGTGCGCCATGGCTGAAACAGTGCTGTACCGGCGACGTGGCCACGTGGTCACCATCACCTACAACCGCCCGGAGGCGCTCAACGCCGTCAACGGCGAGCTGCGCGCCGATCTCAACGCCGCCTTCGCCCGCTTCCGCGACGAGGAGGAGGCCTGGGTGGGGATCGTCACCGGCTCGGGGCGTGCCTTCTGCGCCGGAGCCGACCTGCGCGACGGCACCGGGTCGACGGGCGCGTTCGCGGGCACCTTCTGGGAGAAGCCCACCCTCAACTCGTTCGAGAGCGGGTGGGAGATCCACAAGCCCGTCATCGCCGCTGTGAACGGGCACTGCCTGGGGTACGGGCTCACCCTGGTGACGTGGTGCGACTTCGTCCTGGCGAGCGACCGGGCGAGCTTCGGCTACCCCGAAGTCCGCCTCGGCATCCCCGCCATGGTGGGCGCCATCCGGCTTCCCCAGAAGGTGGCGTGGGCCGATGCCATGGAGCTGCTGCTCACCGGCGAGCGCGTGGACGCCGAGCACGCCCGGCGGATCGGCCTCGTGTGGCGGGTGGTCCCCCACGACGACCTCATGACCGAGGCGGAGGCGCTCGCCGACCGCCTGGTGGCGGGGGCGCCGCTGGCGCAGCGGGCCATGAAGGAGATCGCCGGGCGCGCCGCCCACCTCCCGGTGCTCGAGGCCATCCGGTTCGGCGAGACCATGCGGACCGTCGTGGGGGCCACCGCCGACGCCGCCGAGGGCCTCACCGCCGCCGCCGAGCGCCGCCCGCCGCGCTGGGCGGGGCGCTGAGGCGCGGAAATCCCCAATCTTGAGGAGGCGATCGCCGCGGCGCCTTCCTAGCCTCGAAGCCGGTACGGCCGTGTCGGTCATCTAGGGTCGCGGCCACGGGCGACCTCTCGTCGCCAGTTGGGGGGTGTCGGTATGAGGGGGAGCGCAGGAGCGAAGCGGACAGGCGTGCTCGTCCGGGTGGTCGGCGCCCTGGCGCTCGGGGCCGGTGTGCTGTCGGCAGGGGCCCAGCGCGCCGACGCCTTCCCGACCCTGCTGTACGTCCGGGCATCCATCGGGGTCGACACGGGCAACTGCCAGACCAGCACGACGCCGTGCCAGACCATTTCGTACGCCCTGACGCAGGCGCCCGTGGGGGCGATGATCGTGGTGGGCGACGGCACCTATCCGGAGCAGCTCACCATCTCGCAGAGCGTCACCATCTTCGGCAACGGGGCCAGGACCGTCATCGAGCCCACGAGCCTGCCCTCGTCGGGCACCGACCCCGACAGCGCCACGCCCCAGGACTACGTCGTGGGAGTCACCCCCGGCACGACGGGCGTGATCCTGAAGAACCTCGCGGTGAGCGGCGCCGGCGCGGCCTCGACGTTCACGAGCTGTGCCGACAACTTCGTCGGGGTGTACTTCCACGACGCCAGCGGCGGCATCGGCTCGGTCCGGGTGTCGGGGATGCAGCTCCCCTCGGGCTTGGGGACGTGCGCCAAAGGGAGCGGCATCTTCGTGGCGAGCGACGCGGGGCACACCTCGACGGTGAGCATCTCGCACACCTCGGTGAGCGGCTACCAGCAGAACGGCATCACCTGCGACGACGCCGGCACGTCGTGCACGGTGGTGCTCTCCGCGGTCAGGGGGTCGGGTACCGCCAGCCTGGTCTCCCAGAACGGCATCGAGGTGCACGGGGCCTCGGCGTCGATCACCGGCACCGGGGTCGCGGGCAATTCCTTCAAGGGAGGCGGTGCGGGCAACCAGGGCCACGGGCTGTACCTGCTCAACGCCGGGACGCTGCTGGTGAAGCAGAACAGGCTGTGGTCGAACGACGTCGACCTGTATGCCGGCGAGGTGCCGGCGCTGGGCCTCGTGCCACCCACCACCGGGGCATGGTCGATCGTGCACAACGGGGCGTCCTTCGCCACCGACGACACCGCCGGGGGCTCGGCCGGTGACGGCTACGGCGACGGGATCGTCATCGACAGCACGTCGAACACGGTCCAGGTCACCCGCAACATCACCAAGGGCGACGCCGACTTCGGCATCGCCCTGCTCGGCGCCACCGGGGTGGCGGTCACGCGCAACATCGAGGTCCTCGACTACAACGGCCTGTACGTGGGAGGCCCCGGGAGCGCGGTCAGCGCCAGCACGGGGAACACCCTGTCGATGAACGACGCCAAGCACAACCACCACGACGGGATCGCCGCCGACGTCGGCACCACCGAGTCGGGGAACACCTTCACGTCGGACAAGGGTGAGTTCAACCAGGCGGTGCAGATGGTCGACCTGTCGACCGGCGCCGGGACGGCGAAGACCGCCAACACCTGGACCGGCAACAAGTGCCACCACGGCCCGAGGAGCAGCCCCACCGGCCTCTGCTGATCACCCGGGGACCCGAGCCACCCCGGGGGGTCGGGGTACTCGGGGAGCGGGGTACTCGGGGAGCGGGTTACTCGGGGAGCGGGCGCCCCGAGAGCGCCGAGCCGAGCTGGTCGGCGAGCGCCACGGCGACGACGCACCGCTCCGGGGAGATCGGCACGGTCGGGGTGGGCGTGAGGATGAACGTGCCGAGCACCTTCCCCTTCCCCCGGACAGGGAGCTCGACCTGCCTGGTGGGCAGTCCCATCAACCTGGTCGGCCACCGGACGGGATTGAGCCGCACCGTGCCGTCCGGGTCGATCCAGGCCCCCTTCCCCGACGGGGGGTCCCAGACGAAGCGGCAGTCCTGCAGCGACAGCAGCTCGCGCAGCTCGGCCGCCACCGCCATGAGGACGAAATCCGGCTCCTCACCGCCCGCGATCCGCTCGCCCATGTCGTGGATGCGAGCCAGCTCGTGGCGTCCCTCGGCGGCCGCCTCCCGGTGCTCGCGTCCCCGGGCCGCCATCTCGCCCACGAGCAGCCCGACGGCCACGAACAGCACTTCGGTGGTGATGTCGGTCTGGCTGCTGATGCGGAACGACTCGTACGGTCGGGTGAGGAAGAAGTCGAACGACGCCGCCGAGACCAGGGCGGCCGCGGCCGCCGGCCCCCGCAGGCCCGCCGAGGCGACGGCCACGGTCACGACCACGAGGATCAACGCCGCGTTGGCCGCGGACAGATGGCCCCGCGCGGGGATCAGGGCGGCGCTCATCGCGAGGGGGGCGGCGATCGCCAACGACCAGACCAGGGTGGAGTGCCGGTGCCCGGGAGCCATCACTCGTCAGTGGGCGGGCGATGGCTCGGAGGTGGAGAGCAACTCGTAGAGCGGGTTGATCATGGCGAGCTTGCCCTCGTGCTTGCCCACCCGCGCCTCCGCCGTGAGCTCGACGCCGCTGCGAATTCCGGGGATGGACCGCCGCCCCAGGAAGACCAGGGTGATGGCCTCGCCGCTGCCGTCGACGACGACACACTCCAAGGTGGGCACGCCCGACCACGGCTGGACGCGCAGCGTCTTCACCCGTCCGGCGATGCGCGCCTGGTGTCGCCACTGCAGGTCGGACACCGGGGTCGTCCCGGGGCGGGGTGCCGACGCCGGCCGCAGGCCGTCGGATCGGCGCTGGCCTGCGGGTTGCGGCGGACGGTCGACGCGTGAGAGCGCGTCATGCGAACGGCGGTCGTCGATGCCGGGAGCGACGAGGAACGGGACGATCGTCGCGTTCACATGGGACAGCTGGCTGACGATGTCCACGATGCGGTCGGCCGTCTGGTCGTGGAGGATGCGGCGCCACGCCTTGCCGTAGGACCGGCGCGGCAGCAGGATGCTGACCTCGGTCTCGCCGTCGGCGAGCTCGGCCGCCAACTCGAGCGCGGCCCGGCCCAGCCGGCGGTCCGGGCAGTCGACGACGTCGAGGGGCAGCCGGGTCAGGCCCACCTGCTGCCACCGCTCGATGAGCAGCTCGGCCCGGCGATTGTCGATGTTGAAGTGCACGGCCCGCAGGTCGTCGGGCATCAGGGTGCGGGCGTACTGGATGGCCCGGGCGGCGGCCAGGTCGATCCGGTCGATCAGGACGACGACGACGTGGCGACGCAGGATACGGGCTTCGCAGGCCTGGACGGCGGCTCCCTCTTCGAGGACGACGTCCTCCACGCGGTATTGCCGGTTCGTCCGCACCAGGGCGTAGACGAGGAGCGGCATGACGACGACGACGACCCAGGCGCCCTGGCTGAACTCGGCCACGGCGAAGACCACCACGACGACCAGGCACACGACCGCGGCGACGGCATTGACCGCCACGCTCTTGCGCCAGTGCTGCTCGCGGTGGGTCAGGTGGTGCTTGACCATGCCCGCGCCGGCCATCGTGAAGCCCGTGAACACCCCGATGGCGTACATGGGGATCAGCGCCGCCACCTTCGCCCCCGTGGCGAGCAGGAGGGCGATCGACGCCACCGCCAGGAGGATGATGCCGTTGGAGAAGACCAGGCGATGCCCCCGGACCGTCAACATGCGGGGCAGGAACGAGTCCTCGGCCACGAAGCTCACCAGGAAGGGGAAGCCGGTGAAGCTGGTGTTGGCCGCGAGGATCAGGATCAACGCCGTCGCCGCCTGCAAGGTGTAGAAGAGCGCGTGCCCCAGGGCACTCGTGCCGTAGACGAGCTTCCCGACCTCGGCGACCACGGTCGGGGTGCCCGAGGAGAACGGCACGGCGTGGGTGAAGGCGGCGAGCAACGACACCCCCAGGAACATCACGCCGAGGATGGTGCTCATGAGGACGAGCGTCGTGCGGGCGTTGCGGGCCTGGGGGTCGCGGAAGATGCTGACCCCGTTGGAGATGGCCTCGGTGCCGGTCATCGCCGAGCTGCCGTTGGCGAACGCCCGGAGGATGTAGAAGACCGACACGCCCAGGAGCAGCCCCCCGCCGGTGTGCCCGAGCGGCATCGTCTCGTGCGTCCGGGGTGCGTGGCCGAGGCCGCCCGCGGCGGCGTGCACCAGGCCGATCACGATGAGGGCTGCCATGTTGGCGATGAAGAAGTACGTGGGGATGGCGAAGACGCGTCCCGCCTCGCGGATCCCCCGAAGGTTGCCGAAGGCGAGGAGGACCACGAAGAAGATGGACAAGGGCACGGCCGCGCGTTTCATCGCCGGGGCGGCCGAGATGATGGCGTCCGCGCCGGCGGCCACCGAGACCGCCACGGTGATGGTGTAACTGATGAGCAAGGCGGCCCCGGCCACCTGCGCCACGTTCGGGCCGAAGTTGTCGCGGCTCACGACGTACGAGCCCCCCGCTTTGGGGTAGGACCGGACGACGTCGCGGTAGCAGATCGTGACCACGGCGAGGACGGCCAGGATGGCGGCCGTGATGGGCGTCACCAACGAGAACGCCGCCAGCCCGCCGATCGGCACCAGGATCCGCAGGATCTCCTCGCTCGCATAGGCGGAGGAGGACATGACGTCGGAGGACAGCACCGCCAGCGCCGTGGGTTTGCCCAGGCGCTGGCGGTGGAGCTGGTCGGTCACCAGGGGTGGGCCCAGCAGGACCCGCTTGACCCGGTAGCTCAAGCGCTCGGGGAGGCTGGCGGTCAGGGTCGTGTCGGTCCGGGACGGGGACTTCGTGAGGACCGGCTCGGGCCGCAGCCGGGTGTCGGTATCGGTCGTCTCACCCCGAGCCACGTCCATGGTCTACCCGCTCCCGGGCAGCCGGGCGAGCGCCCGGCGGCCCCGTCGTACGGCGGTGGCGGCCGCCCGCGACCCACCGCTCTCACAACTCTTCTGTGCCAGAGGTCGGGTCGAGGGGGTTCGTGCCGAAAGAAGAAGGGTGACGTGCGCTTCGGACCCCGTCGGGACCGATGGAGCGCAGGCACGGGAAGGCAGGAACGTGGCGGGCAGGTGGGTGTCGTCGGGGTGGCAGAGGACCGTCGTCGGGGGGGCGGCCGCGGCCGCCCTGGTAGCGGTGATGGTGGCCGGCTCGACGGGGGTGGCCGCCGCCCAGGGCCACGGCCGGGGACAGGACCACGGGCGCGGGGC
Organism: Acidimicrobiales bacterium; assembly: GCA_035531755.1. NCBI lineage: Bacteria > Bacillati > Actinomycetota > Acidimicrobiia > Acidimicrobiales > Acidimicrobiales bacterium. The sequence goes on from DATKSK010000018.1 coordinate 40,312, forward strand.
GCACCCGAGCCCGCCGAGAGGGTTCGCGTTCGGACACGTCCTGAAGGGCGTCGTGGCCGCCGACCCGGCCCCCACGTCCACCGGGTTCACCCTCGATGCGGTGGGATGCTCGACGCCGCTCGGCCTCGCGCTGACGTCGTCGACGACGTTCGACGAGCTCGGGACCGACAACACCCCCACGGGGGTGGGGGCGGGGGACCGGGTCGTCGTCACCGTCGACCCGGGCGCGTCGTCGCTGACGGCGGAGTCCGTCACGATCCTGGTGGCACACGTGTCCGGCGCCGTCGCGTCGATCGGCGCGGGCTCCGTCGTGGTCACCGACGGACAGGGCTTCGACCGCACGGTCGACGTCTCGGGCGCCACCGCGTTCACGCCGGGCGGCACCGCGCTGTCGACCCTGGTGGTGGGACAGGGAGTCGACGCCTCCGGGCCCGTCGATGCCGACAACGTGTCGCTCGACGCGCTCAGCGTCCACGTCCGTCCCGCTACCGCGCCGGAGTCTGCCGCGGCGTCGGCGCGCCATGCCGAGCGCGGCGCGTTGGTGGTGGGCGTGGTCGCGACCACCCCGCCGCCCACGGCCGGTGGCTTCACCGTGGACGTCGCCGGCGGCACCGCGCTCGCCGTCAGCGCCACACCGCCGACGACGTACGTCGAGACGGGTGCCACGACGCCGCCCACAGGAGTCGTCTCCGGTGAGCACGTCGCCGTCCTGCTCACCGGCGACCCCACCGCGAGGACGGCCAAGCGCGTGGTCATCTTCTTGAACCAGCTCGACGGCACCGTCGTCTCCGTGGCGTCGTCGTCGGTCGTGATCGCCGACCACCAGGGCTTCTGGCGGACCGTCGACGTGAGTGGCGCCACCGCCTACGGGCCGTCGGGCACGTCACTGGGCTCGCTCGCCGCCGGGGACCACGTGGCGGCGTTCGGGACCGTCGACGTCGACGGCGTGTCGCTCGACGCCCTGTTCGTGCACCGCTTCACCACCCCGGCTCCCGACTCCGACAGCGCGCACCTCTGGAAGACGACGCCCTCCACCTGCCCGGCCAGCGCGGGCTCCTCGACAGCGGCGGGCATCGACGCCGTTCCTCCGGGCGAAGGGTCGACCGCGCCCCCACCGGCGACGTTCGGCGGTTCGCGGCCCGGCCGGCCCGGGCCCGGGCACGGCTCCGAGACCACCGCCACGGCGGTCGAGGTCGGGGGCGGTCGGCCTCGGTCCGACACCTACGGCGGGATCCCATGGCCCGGACCGGGGAGCACGCCCGGCGGCCCGGGCCGGTAGACGCGTCCACCGGGCCCGGCAGCAGCGACGGCTGCCGGTGCCCGGAGCGCGTGGTTGGCTGGCTGGCTGGCGGAGGAGGTGGGATTCGAACCCACGGTGGCCTTGCGACCACAACGGTTTTCGAGACCGTCCGATTCGTCCGCTCTCGCACTCCTCCCAGCGCCCGGAACAGTAGCCGCCCCTCGTGGTTGCCCGGCGAGGGGCAGGGGCCGTCAGCGCCTCCCGGCGAAGAACGCCGTCAGCAACGAGCCGCACTCCTGCGCGAGGACACCGCCGGTGACGGGGACTTCGTGGTTGAGGCGCGGGTCGGCGCACAGCTGGTAGAGCGACCCGCACGCGCCGGCCTTGGGGTCCGGCGCTCCGAACACGAGGCGGCCCACCCGCGCCGCCACCAGGGCGCCGGCGCACATGGCGCAGGGCTCGAGCGTCACCACCAACGTCACTTCGTCGAGCCGCCAGGTGCCGAGGGCCGCCGCCGCGTCGCGCAGCGCCAGGATCTCGGCGTGCGCCGTGGGGTCGTGGCGGAGCTCCCGCTCGTTGTGACGGGCGGCGATCCGACGACCGTCGACGACCGCCATCGCGCCCACGGGCACGTCGTCGTGACCGGCCGCCTCCGCCGCCTCGGCCAGCGCGCCCCGCATGGCCGTGACGTCGTCGAGGACGGTGAACTCCTCGGGTGCGTCGGCGTCGGCGTCGGCCACGGCGAAACGGTAGGGCAGACGGGAGGCGGGCACCGGATGCACCCGCCTCACCGCCGGTCTCCCCGGCATGGGTAGGCGGGCCCCCGGGACGCTACTGGGCCGAACCTGGGGCAGGAGCCGGAGCTCACGGAGTTGGCTCGGTTCAACCTGTGCCTCTGAGCTGGGTGTTCCCGGAGTGTTCGAGTGGGCGCGGGTGAGTGCGATCTGAGAGACGACCCGGTCATGGTAGTCTCAGATACGAGCTAAGTGAGCCTTACGGCCTTTTAGTCGCAGCTCCGGGCGACCCGACCTACGCCCTGAGCTGGGTGCTCCCTGATCGCTCGATGGTCTGCGAGTGAGTGCCAGCTGAGACCAACTGACCACGGTCGTCTCAGAAACAGGATAAATGAGACTTATGGAGGTTTCCAGTGACAGACAGCGCTCCGGCGCCCTGGCCAGCACTCGGGTACGAAACGCTGCCTTGGGAGGTCTCTGCAACCGTCCCGGCATCCCGAACTGCGCGCCGCCGCCACCAGGGCCCCTACCAGGCGGCGGTCGTCCCGGAGATCGCAGGCCTCAACGTGCCTCTTCCGACCGAGGTCGCCTCCCTGGTGGACGACGCCTCTGCCGAGATCGCCCGTTTGGATGGCGAACTCTGGCACGAGATCGGCCCGTTCAGCGCCGTACTGCTGCGGTCGGAGTCCGCTGCATCCTCCAAGATCGAGAACCTCACCGCGTCGGCCCGAGCCATCGCCGAAGCGGAGCTCCACCCCGACTGCAGGGGCAACGCCTCTCTGATCGTGGCCAACACGCGGGCCATGAGTGCTGCGATCGAACTGGCCAATCGCATCGACGCCGACGCCATTCTGGCCATGCACGAGACGCTGCTCGCCCACGTTCCCCGGCAGGACGCGGGTACGTGGCGAAGTGAGCAGGTGTGGATCGGAGGCGGCGACCTAGGGCCACACGGAGCGATCTTCGTCCCCCCGCACCACAGCCGCGTCCCGGCAGCCATCGACGATCTGTTGGCCTTCATCGACCGAGACGACGTCCCCGTACTCGCCCATGCCGCCATCGCCCACGCACAGTTCGAGACGATTCACCCGTTCACCGACGGCAACGGGCGCACGGGCCGCGCGTTGCTCCACGCCCACTTGCGGAACAAGGCACTGACCCGAAACGTCACCGTACCGATCTCCGCCGGGCTATTGACCGACACGGACGCGTACTTCGCCTCCTTGACCGAGTACCGCGAAGGCGACCCGGTCACCATCATCGAGCAGTTGGCCCGAGCAGCGCTCGCAGCGGTCGGCAATGGCCGTCAGCTGGTCGATGACCTCCATGCGATCCGCTCGGGATGGGTTGAGCGCATCAAGGCGCGACGGGATGCAACTACCTGGAAGATCGCCGACCTGCTCCTTGGGCATCCGGTCGTGAACGCTCAGGTCATCGCCAAGGAACTGGGAATGGCGGGCAGGAATGTGAACCGTGCTCTGCAACCGCTCGTCGAGGCCGGAGTCTTGATCGAGTTCACCGACAAGAAGCGCAACCAGAGGTGGCGTACTCCTGAGGTGCTGGCGGCCCTGGACGAGTTCGCGGTACGAGCTGGTCGGCGCGCCAGGGCGACCGGCCGGTCGGCCAGGTCCGCTCCGTGAGCGCGCCCACCACGGCTCAGGAAGACGACCTGGCCAAGCGCGTGTTCGCGGTGCTTCGCGCCCTCGAGGCCTCCATCTGGGGTTCAGAAGGTCAGCGGGCACCGCCGCGTGGCCACCGGTGCCGATCGCAGTGCAACGAGACCCGGCCCCACTCGGCCCGGGGCATGGTGCCGCCCAGCCGGGCGTTCGATGCGCTCGAGAAGGCGTCACCGGACTCCGACAGGTACCCGATGGCTCCCCATACCCGGGTCCGACACGACAGGATCGACAAGACCGGGGTGTTCACCCTGCGCCACGGGACCAGGCTCCACCACGTCGGGGTCGGTCGGGCCCACAAGGGGAGGCGGGCCGTGGTCCTGGTCGCCGACCTCGACATCCGGGTGCTGAGCGAGGAGGGCGAACTGCTCCGCCACCTCACCCTCGACCCGGAGCGGGACTACCAGCCCCTCACCCGAAAGGGCCGGTGGCCTAGCCTGCATCGGTTCGTCTGTCCGCGATGTCCCGGGACATCACATGCGCGGAGGAGGTGGGATTTGAACCCACGGTGAGTTTCCCCACACACGATTTCCAATCGTGCCGATTCGGCCGCTCTCGCACTCCTCCCGACACTGCGGGTGCGCAGCCGGAGGGAGGCTAGCGTCTCCGACGCGTTCTCCGGTGCTCCGTGCGGCGGCCGGGTCCTGCGCAACGGTCGCCCGTGAATCGAGTCAGGGCCGGAAGGCAGCAGCTCTCAGCGGGTCCGGTCGTGTGCCGTAGCAAACCTGGCCGTCGCACCGATCACCGGGCTCCGCGGGCCGGCGGTTCCCGGCCGCCGTGCGTCTGACCTGGCGTCCGGCAGTGTCCTGCCCCACCGGTAGGCTGCGGCCGTGGCCGACGCCGGCGACACCGACCCCGCCCCCTACCAGTCCCTCTACCGCCGTTTCCGGCCCCAGCGCTTCGAGGAGGTGCTGGGGCAGGAGCACGTCAGCCTGGCGCTGCGCAACGCGGTGCGCGAGGGCCGGGTGGGCCACGCCTATCTGTTCAGCGGCCCGCGCGGGACGGGGAAGACCTCGACGGCGCGGATCCTGGCCAAGGCCCTCAACTGCGCGGCCCCCGAGGACGGCGAGCCCTGCGGGCGCTGCGACTCGTGCATCGAGATCACCCGGGGGGCGTCGCTCGACGTGCACGAGCTCGACGCCGCCTCCAACAACGGCGTGGACGCCATGCGCGACCTGGTGTCCCACGCCGCGCTGGGAACACCCGGGCGCTGGAAGGTGTACATCGTCGACGAGGTCCACATGCTCTCGACGGCCGCGTCCAACGCCCTGCTGAAGACGCTCGAGGAGCCTCCCGGCCACGTGGTCTTCGTACTGGCCACCACGGACGCCCAGAAGGTGCTCCCCACTATCCGGAGCCGGACCCAGCACTACGAGTTCCGGCTCCTCGGCGCCGCGACGCTGTCGGGCCTGCTCCGCCAGGTGCGCGACGCCACGGGCCTGGCCCTCCCCGACGAGGCCCTCGACTCCGCCGTGCGCCGGGGACGGGGCTCGGCGCGCGATGCCCTGTCGGCGCTCGACCAGGTGGCGGCGGGGGGCACGGTCGACGACGACATCGCCGTGCTCGCCGAGCTGGCCGAAGCCCTGGCCGAGCACGATCCCGCCCGCTCCCTGGTGGCGGTGGCGCTGGCGTGCGAGGCCGGCCGCGACGCGCAGCGCCTGGCCGCCGATCTCGCCGAGTACCTCCGCCAGGGTTTCCTGGCCACGGTGGCGGGCGACCTGGTGAGCCTGTCCGGTGCCGAGCGGGCCCAGGTCGAGGAGGTGGCCCGGCGCATGGGGCTGCCGGCGCTGGTCCGGTGTCTGGAGGAGCTGGGCCGGGCCCAGGTCGACATGCGCGACGTCCCCGACGCCCGGGTGCACCTGGAGGTCGCCCTCATCAAGCTGACCCACCCCCAGGCCGACGACTCGACCAGCGCGCTCCTCGAGCGCATCGAGCGCCTCGAGCGGGCCCTGGCGGACGGGGGCGCCGGCGGGACCGCCGCGTCCTATCCGGCCCGGACCGTGGACGCACCCACGCCGCCGGCCGGAGCGGGGCCTCCGGCGCGCGCCGGGGCGGGCGGGCCATCGGCGCCGGCACCGGCGCCGGTCCGGGATCGTGGGCCGGCTGCGGCTGCGGCTGCGGCTGCCGCCGACGACGCCGAGGGTCCCTCGGGAGCGGCGGGCGCGGACGGGGGCGGAGCCGTCGGCGGCCCCGAGCTCGCCCGCCGCACGCTCGGGGCGATCAGGCGCCAGTCCGGTCCGGGTCGGGCGCGCCGCGCCGAGGCCGCCGCGCCGGCGGGGCCACCGAGCGATCCGCCGCCCGCCGGTACGGCGTCGCCCCGGCCGCCGTCGCCGTCGGCTGCGGCCGCGGCGGGGGCCGAGCCGGGCGGGCCGTCGACACTGCCGTCACGCGACGAGCTGGTCCAGGTGTGGGGCGACGGGCTGCTGGCGTCGCTGCCCAGCCGGGCGCGGGCGCGCTTCCGGGTCGGGAGGTTCCTCGACGTGGCCGGGGGCTCGGCCGTGTTCGCGCTGCCCAACGAGACGCACCGGTCGTACTGCGAGGAGGTCCGCCTCGACGTGGAGGTGGCCCTGGGCACCCACTTCGGCACGGCCGTGCCGATCCGGCTGGTGGTGGACGACGAGGCCGACGGCACCGCTACGGCCGACGTCACCCCCGCCGCCGTGGACCCGCCCACGGACGCCTCGGACGGGCCGGCGACCGCCGGGAGCGCACCCCGTGCTCCGCGCCGCCGCCCCTCCGGGGCCGCCACCACCGCGCCGGCTGGCAACGTTCCTCCGGCCGGCACGACCGTCCCGCAGGCCACCGCGCCGGCCGGCGAGGCCGCCGACGGGGGTGAGGGCGGGGACGACGAGCCCGACCTGCTCGATCCCGAGGTCCTGGCGGCCGAGACCGAGCCGGCCGGGGTCGGCCTCACGCCCCAGGAGCGGCTGAAGCAGGCTTTCCCGGGCGCGGCCGAGGTCTAGAGGTGTACACCGGCCCGCTGCAAGGTCTGGTGGACGAGCTCGGGCGGCTCCCCGGCATCGGCCCGAAGTCCGCCCAGCGCATCGCCTTCCATCTGCTGAAGGTGGCCCCGGAGGACGCCATGCGCCTCGCCGAGGCCATCGTGGCCATGAAGGAGCGCATCACGCTGTGCCCCCGGTGCTTCAACGTCGCCGAGGGTGACATCTGCTCGATCTGCGCGGACCCCCGGCGCGACGGGTCCGTGCTGTGCGTGGTCGAGGACCCCCGGGACATCGTGGCGGTGGAGAAGACCCAGGAGTTCCGCGGCCGCTACCACGTGCTGCACGGTGCCCTGAACCCGATCGAGGGGATCGGGCCCGACCAGCTGCGCGTGCGCGAGCTGCTCGGCCGCCTCGACGACGAGGCCGTCACCGAGGTCATCCTGTGCACCAACCCCAACCTCGAGGGCGAGGCCACCGCCATGTACCTGGCCCGGCTGCTGAAGCCCCTCGGCCTGACCGTGACGCGCATCGCCAGCGGCCTGCCCGTCGGCGGCGACCTCGAGTACGCCGACGAGCTCACCCTGGGGCGGGCCCTCGAGGGGCGGCGCGAGGTCGACGCCTGACCGCTCGGCGCCCCCGCCTCAGTCCCACAGCTCGGGCTCAGTCCCACAGCTCGGGCTGGCTGGTGCCGGGCTCGAGCGGGAAGTAGCCGGGCAGCTCGTCCGACGGCGTGTCCAGGTAGACCTTGGCCTCCGGGGGCTGGGCGAAGCGGCCGTGGCTCCAGCGCACCTCGACGTGCCCGTGCACCTCACGCGGTCGTGCCGTGGCCCGCTCGACGTAACGCGCCACCCAGTCCACCTGGGGCTGGCCCGACGCCGCGGCGCGGATATCGAGCCCGGTCAGCCGGTAGGTCCGGCGCCAGTCCCACGAGCTCGCCACGCGCAGGCGCAGCGACCGGCGGGGGTCGGCCCCCAGCATGAAGTAGGCGGCGTTGCCGATGCGCAGCAGGCGCCACACCATGCGCTGCGCGGCGTGGCGTCTGGCGACGTTGTCGAGCCAGCACTGGGCGGACGCCGCGCTCACGCGGGCGCACAGGGCGCGGTATGCGTGGCGCGCGCCGGGTGGATACGACCGGCCCGGCAGGGCGCGGCGCAGGCGCTGCCGGTCCTCGGTGCCGAGGGCACCGGGCTCGTCGGGGAGGTCGGTCAGCCCGGTGGCGGCGCGGCAGGCGAGGTAGAGGGCGTGCAGCTCCTCGGGCGCCACCACCTCGTACCAGTCGGTCTGCTCCCAGTCGCCGGTGGTGGCGAGCAGGCCTTCGAAGAGCCGCGCCGGGGAGGGGTTGGCGATGTTGCGCGACAGGTACTTGCAGCTGACGAGGTAGACGTGGTCGATCCGCAGGTCCACGGGCGCCACCTCGTCACCGGAGGGTCGCCGGCCCCCGGTCCACTCGATCAGCCGGGGGCGCCTGCCCCGCAGCGCGTCGTCGGCCTCCAGGAAGGCCCTGCCGTTGGCGTAGGCGGTGGCGAACTCGGCCTCGAACCGACCCGAGGCGTGCAGGGCCTGCAGCTGCTGCCAGGTGGCGTCGGGGACGGCGAGCTCGCCGGGACGGCCGGCCAGGGTACGGGGGAGGTCGGCACGGCCGAGCATGCCGAGGGCGGTGGCGAGCTCGGTGACCGTGGTGCGGTCATCGGGCACGGGGAGCGGCGCGTCGGCGCTTGGAGCCCGCGGCACCCCGCGGTGGCGGGGGCGCGCCGTCGGCGAGCGCGATGCCTTCGGACGCGTAGCGCCGCAGGCGCGCCTGGTCGTCGGGGGACTCGAGCTCGATCACGTCGTGGACCGCGGCCAGGGTGCCCGGTGCCGTGGCCGCGGCCAGGGAGCGCCAGGCGCGCTCGCCGGCGCTGCCCGGAACGGGTACCGCCGTCGTGAGCAGGACGACGGGGACCTCGGGCAGCTCGGCGTGGAGGACGGCCGCCTTGCCCAGGGCCCTCCACAGGGTGTCGGCCCGTCGGAGCCCCGTCCGGGTGGTGGTGAAGGCGCCCGACACGTCGAAGAGCCACCGCCGGCCCGTCCGGTCACGGGCCGAGAAGGTGACGTCGACGCCGGCCACCAGCCGCTTGCTCTCGACCACGTCGGCGAACCCGCACGCTGCCAGCAGCTCGGCGGCCAGCTCGCGCGCCGACGCGCCGTCGGCGCGCGCCCCTTCCAGCAGGCCGGCGGCGCCGTCGGCGCGGGCCTCGCGCCCGATGAGCCGGTCCCGCTCCTCGCTCACCCGCTGCTCGGCGATGCGGACGTACTCGGACTCGGTGTCGTAGCCGACGTAGTGGCGCCCGCTGCGCACCGCCGCCGCGGCCGTGGTGCCTGACCCCATGAACGGGTCGAGGACGAGGTCACCCTGGTAGGTGTACAGCTCGATCAGCCGCAGTGGGAGCTCGACGGGGAACGGCGCGGGATGCCCGACGCGCGTGGCGCTCTCGCTGGGCAGCTCCCAGACGTCGGTGGTGGCCTCGATGAACTCGTCCTTGGTGACCGAGATGCCCGAGGGCAGCCCGCGGCGCGCCCGCTCGGGGCGGGCCAGTGCCCGGTCGAACCGGCCCTTGCTGGCGATGACGACGCGCTCGGTGACGTCGCGCAGCACGGGGTTGGCTGGGCTGCGGAACGACCCCCAGGCGCAGGAGCCGCTCGCCCCCCGGGCCTTGTGCCAGATGACCTCACCCCGCAGCAGCAACCCCAGGCGGTCCTGGAGGATGCCGATGACGTCGGCGGACAGCGACCGGTAGGGCTTGCGCCCCAGATTGGCGACGTTGACCGCGATGCGCCCGCCCGGCTCGAGGGTGCGCACGCACTCGGCGAAGACGTCCGACAGCATCGCCAGGTAGTCGAGGTAGCTGGCGGGGATGTGGCCCTCGCCGAGCGCCTCCTCGTACTCCTTGCCCGCGAAGTACGGCGGTGAGGTGACGACCAGGGCCACCGACGAGTCCTCGACCTCGTCCATCCGGCGCGCGTCGCCCGTGAGGATCTTGTCCTTGACCGTCGACGGGTTGACGGTGTCGTCGCCCGACAGGACGGGCGCCGCGAAGCGGTCGTAGAACCCGCTGGCGTCATGGTTCTCGCGCCGGCCCACCCCGAACGGCGAGGTGGACGTGGGCTTGCGGCGTCGGCTCACTGCCGTGACTCCTCGCGTACGCGCCCCGGGACCGCGCTCGACGACCATGGGGTCGATTGATAGTACCGAGGTGTGACGGTCCGGCAGCGGACCGCGCGATCGGTGCCGCTAGGCGATCGAGCGCAGGACGAGGGCGTCGCCCTGGCCGCCACCGCCGCACAGGCTGGCGGCGCCGAGGCCCCCGCCGCGCCGGCGCAGCTCGTGGAGCATGGTGAGCGCCAGTCGGGTGCCGGACATGCCGATGGGGTGGCCGAGGGCGATGGCCCCGCCGTTGACGTTGGTCTGCTCGTCGGTGATCCCCATCGCCGCCATCGAGGCCAGGCCCACAGCCGCGAAGGCCTCGTTGATCTCGAAGAGGGCCACGTCCGCCGGTGTCTTGCCGACCTTGGCGAGCGCCTGCACGGTGGCGTTGGCCGGCTGCAGCAGCAGCGACGCGTCGGGCCCGGCCACCTGCCCGTAGCTCACGACCTCGCCGAGCGGGGTGACACCCAGGGCCTCGGCCCGGGCGCGGGAGGTGACGACCACGGCCGCCCCGCCGTCGGAGATCTGGCTGGCGTTGCCGGCGGTGATGGTGCCCTCCTTGTCGAAGGCGGGACGCAGGCCGCCCAGCGACTCGGCGGTGGTGCCGGGGCGCACGCCCTCGTCGGTGTCGACCACGATGGGGTCGCCCTTGCGCTGGGGCACCGACACGGGGACGATCTCGTCGGCGAACCGGCCGTCCTTGATGGCCGCCGCCGCCCGCTCGTGCGACAGCGCCGCCACGGCGTCCTGGGCGTCACGCGAGATCTTGGCTTCCTTGTTGTACCGCTCGGTGCCGAGGCCCATGGCGCAGTGGTCGAACTGGCAGTACAGGCCGTCGTACATCATGGAGTCGACGAGCGAGCCGTCCCCCATGCGGTAGCCGGCGCGCGCCCCGGGCAGCAGGTAGGGCGCCTGGGTCATCGACTCCATGCCGCCCGCCACCACCACGTCGGCCTCGCCCGCGGCGATCAGGAGGTCGGCCAGGTAGATGCTGTTGAGCCCGGACAGGCAGACCTTGTTCACCGTGGTGGCCGGCACCGACATCGGGATCCCGCCCTTGGTGGCGGCCTGCCGGGCCGTGATCTGCCCCTGGCCCGCCAGCAGGACCTGGCCCATGAAGACGTAGTCGACGTCCCCGGGCGCCACGCCGGCGCGCTCGAGGGCCGCGGCGATGGCGAACCCGCCCAGGTCCATGGCGCTGAAGCCCCCGAGGGCACCCGACAGCTTGCCGATGGGGGTACGGGCCCCCGCGATGATGACGGAACCGGGCATGGACATGACCTCCGGGACGTTGACGGGCCGGAGCGCCATTCTACGGCCCGGGTCCGGCTCCCGGGCCAGTCCGATCCACGGCCCGGGTCGGCCCCCGGGCCAGTCCGACGGGCCCTGCCGGCTGCGGTGCCCGTCGGCAGACGAAGGTAGGGTGCCTCCCCATGCAGGCATTCCGTGACGCCATCGTCGCCGGCGCCGGCGGGGACGAATTGGCCGCCCTGGCGCTGCCCGAGTCGTACCGGGCCGCCCACGTCCGGCGCGACGAGATCGAGATGTTCGCCGGCGTCGAGTCGGCCGAGAAGGACCCCCGCAAGTCGCTGCACGTGTCGGAGGTCCCCGTGCCGGAGCTGGCGCCGGACGAGGCCTACGTGGCCGTCATGGCGTCCTCCATCAACTTCAACACCGTATGGACCTCGATCTTCGAGCCCCTGCCGACCTTCGGGTTCCTCGACCGGCTGGGCAAGGAGAGCGCCTGGGGCGCCCGCCACGCCCTCGACCACCACGTGGTCGGCTCGGACGCCTCGGGCGTGGTGGTGCGGGTGGGCTCGGCGGTGCGCAACTGGCGCCCCGGCGACAAGGTGGTCGTGCACTGCAACTACGTCGACGACCAGGACCCCACGGCCCACGACGACTCCATGCTGGCGGCCAACCAGCGCATCTGGGGCTTCGAGTCCAACTTCGGGGGGCTCGCCGACCTGGCCGTCGTCAAGGCCAACCAGCTCATGCCGAAGGCCCGCCACCTCAGCTGGGAGGAGGCGGCGATCAACGCCCTGTGCAACTCCACCGCCTACCGGATGCTCGTGTCGCGCAACGGGGCGGCGATGAAGCAGGGTGACCGGGTCCTCGTCTGGGGCGCCAGCGGCGGCCTCGGCAGCTACGCCGTGCAGCACGTGCTCAACGGGGGCGGGACCCCGGTCGGCGTGGTGTCGTCGCCGGACAAGGTCGACCTCCTGCACGGGCTGGGCGTCGAGGCCGTGATCGACCGCGCCGCCGCCGGCTACCGCTTCTGGCGCGACGAGCACACCCAGGACGAGTCGGAGTGGCGCCGCTTCGGCAAGGACGTGCGCGCGCTGGTGGGCGTGGACCCCGATGTCGTCTTCGAGCACCCCGGCCGTCAGACCATGGGTGCCTCGGTGTTCGTGTGCAAGCGCGCCGGGACGATCGTCACCTGCGCGGCCACGTCGGGCTACATGATCGAGTACGACAACCGGCACCTCTGGATGAAGCTGAAGACGATCAAGGGATCGCACTTCGCCAACTACCGCGAGGCCTGGGACGCCAACCAGCTCGTCTGCGACGGCAAGGTCGTGCCCCCGCTGTCGGCCGTCTACCCCCTCGAGGAGGTGGGCGAGGCCGCCTACCAGGTGCACCACAACCTGCACGAGGGCAAGATCGGCGTGCTGTGCCTGGCGCCCGGGGAGGGCCTGGGCATCGACGACCCCGAGCTCCGGTCCCGGGTCGGCGAGGGGCGGATCACGCACTTCCGGAGGCACGGGGCGTGACCGGCGGCTCGGCGCCGGTGCACACCATGCTCACCGAGATCGACCACGTGGGCATCGCCGTGCGCGACCTCGACGCCGCCGTGGCCTACTACCGCGACGCCTTCGGGGCGACCGTGAGCCACCGCGAGCGCATCGAGTCCGACGGCGTCGAGGAGGCGCTCATCGCCGTAGCCGACTCCTACGTGCAGCTGCTGTGCCCGACGCGCCCGGACTCGCCGGTCGCCAAGTTCCTGGAGCGGCGCGGCGAGGGGCTGCACCACGTCGGCTACCGCGTCGACGACTGCGCGGCGGCCCTGGAGTCGGTGCGCCGGGGCGGGGGGGCGCTGATCGACGAAGCGCCCCGCCCGGGATCGCGGGGCACGACGGTCGCCTTCGTGCACCCCAAGGGGGCGTTCGGCACGCTCATCGAGCTCGTCCAGGAGCCCGCCTGAGCGAGCCCCGGCCCGTGCCGCGCGGGCCGGATGTCAGCTGTGGAAGCGCAGGACCCGTCCGGGGTTGGCGGTCGTCCCCCACAGCGTGCCCCCGTCGTCGAGCGCCAGCTGGCGGATGACGCCGGGGAGCGGCACCGGCGCGCCGACCTGGTGCCCGGTGGCGGGGTCGAGCGCCACCACCTCGCCCTGCTGCCCGTCGGCGACCCAGACGCGGCCCCGCCACACGGCCACCGTCTCGGGATTGGCGGGGACCCCGCCCCCCGCCGTGCCCACGCTGTAGGTGGCCGTCACGCGCACCGTCGCCGGGTCGACGCGCGACACCGTCCCGGACTGCACGTTGGCCACCCACACCGACCCGTCCCCGACGCCCACCCCGAGCGGGCCCCGGCCCACCGCCACGGTCCGCCAGCGCAGCGCCGTGCCGTCGGGCCGCTCGTCCACGCGGGTGAGCGAGTGCGTCTGGCCGCTCACCCACACGCCGGCGGGGCCGACGGCGATGCGCACCGCCCCGTCGGGCAGCGTGGCCGAGGCCTGCACGGCGCCCGTCCGGGGGTCGATGACGCACACCGTGCCGGACAGCAGGCTCGCCACCCACACCCCGCCGTCGCCGGCCGCCACCGACACGGGGCCCTCGGGCACCGCGATGGGCGCCCCGACCGTCCTCCCCGTCGTCGGGTCGATCTCCCACACGCGGCTGCCGGACAGGTCGGCCACCCAGACGCGGCCGAACCCGGCGGTCACCGAGATCGGCCGGCCGCCGAGGTGCAGCGTGCGGCCGACGGTCGCCCCCGACGACGGGTCGAAGTGGCGGACCGTCCCGGCGTGGTCGTCGGCGAGCCAGCCGCCGGCGGCGTCGAAGGCCACCGAGGCGGCGTCGGTGCGGCCCATCACCTGGACGCCCGCCGGCGGGGTGCCGGGGCCGGGCGAGCCCATGCCGGCGAGCAGCACGCTGCCGAGGGTCACGCCGGCGAAGAGTGCCGCCGTGGCCGCCACGGCGACGCCGACGCCCCGTCGCGACAACGTCGTCCGGCGGCCCGGGGGTGTCGGACCGGTCCCGGCCCGCCCGGCCTTTCCCGACGGGGCCACGGGCGACCGGGCGGGTCGGTGCCCGAGCTCGTCCGCCGTGCGCGCCACCGTTCCATCCTGCTCCCGGCCGGGGCCGCGTGGTGTGATCGTCGCGGCCGGCTTCGGGCGCGTCGGCCTCGGATAGCCTCGGGGGCCATGGACCACCCCATGTCGCAGCGGCTGGCCGACCTGAAGGCCCGCAAGGAAGAGGCCCTGCACGCCGGCTCCCCGCACGCGGTGGAACGCCACCACGCCAAGGGCAAGATGACGGCGCGCGAGCGCATCGAGTACCTCGTGGACGAGGGCTCGTTCCAGGAGCTCGACATGCTCGCCCGGCACCGGGCCCACGGGATGGGGCTCGAGGAGAAGCGGCCCTACACCGACGGGGTCATCACCGGGTTCGGCACCATCGACGGCCGGCGGGTGTGCGTCTTCAGCCAGGACTTCACCGTCTACGGCGGCGCCCTGGGCGAGGTGTTCGCCGAGAAGATCCACAAGGTCATGGACCTGGCCGAGTCCATCGGGGTGCCCATGATCGGCCTCAACGACGGCGCCGGGGCGCGCATCCAGGAAGGCGTGGTGTCCCTGCACTCCTACGGGGGGATCTTCCACCGCAACGTCCGGGCCTCGGGCGTCATCCCCCAGATCAGCGTGGTCCTGGGCCCGTGCGCGGGCGGGGCCGTGTACTCGCCGGCCATGACGGACTTCATCTTCATGGTGAACCAGTCGAGCCACATGTTCATCACGGGGCCCGACGTGGTGAAGACGGTCACGGGGGAGGACGTCACCCTCGAGGAGCTCGGCGGGGCCATGAGCCACGCCACGAAGTCGGGCGTGGCCACCTTCGTGGCCCCCGACGAGAAGACCTGCCTCGACGAGGTGCGCTACCTCCTGTCCTTCCTGCCGTCGAACAACCTCGAGGAGCCGCCCGTCGTCGACACCGACGACGACCCCGACCGGGGCACGCCCGAGCTCGTCGACCTGATGCCCACGTCGCCGAACCAGCCCTACGACATGAAGCGGGTCATCACCTCGGTCGTCGACGAAGGCGACTACTTCGAGGTCCATCCGCACTGGGCCATGAGCATCACGTGCGGGTTCGCCCGCGTCGACGGCCGCGTGGTGGGGATCGTCGGCAACCAGCCGGCCGTGCTCGCCGGCGTGCTCGACATCGACTCGTCGGAGAAGGCGGCGCGCTTCGTGCGCACCTGCGACGCCTTCAACATCCCGTTGGTGACGTTCGTCGACGTGCCGGGGTTCATGCCGGGGACCGACCAGGAGTACGGCGGGATCATCCGCCACGGCGCCAAGCTCCTCTACGCCTACTGCGAGGCCACGGTGCCCCGCATCCAGGTGATCACCCGCAAGGCCTACGGCGGCGCCTACGTCGTCATGAACTCCAAGTCGATCGGCGCCGACCTGGCGTTCGCCTGGCCCTCGGCGGAGCTCGCCGTCATGGGCCCGCAGGGTGCCGTCGAGATCGTCTACCGCCGCGAGCTGGCCGAGGCCGCCGACCCCGTGGCCCGCCGGGCCGAGCTCGTCGAGGAGTACACCGAGCGCTACGCCAACCCCTACGTGGCGGCCGAGCGCGGCTACGTCGACGACGTCATCGACCCGGCCGAGACGAGGCGCGTGCTGGTGCGCAGCCTCCGCCTCCTGGCCTCCAAGCGCGAGGACCTGCCCAAGCGCAAGCACGGGAACGTGCCGTTGTGAGCGCGGCGCGCGCCGCCGCGCCGCAGGTCGTGTCGGTGCGGCCGCAGCCCGACCCCGCCGTGCTGGCCGCCATCGTGGCGGCGGTGGAACAAGCGTGGCCCCGGCCCCGCCCGACCGACGACGCCGGACGCGACCGGCCCGCGTCGTGGCGGTTCAGCGGTCGGTGGTGGACCGAGCCCGCCGCCCTGCGCCGGCAACGCCCCCTGTCCGGGCACTGACCGGGGCGGCGACGACGCCGCGGCGCTTCTCGGCCAGGTCGACGAGGTCGTCCATGATGCGTGCGAGGCGGAAGTCCTTGGGG
The DNA here is from genome assembly GCA_035531755.1 of Acidimicrobiales bacterium. Classification (NCBI taxonomy): domain Bacteria; kingdom Bacillati; phylum Actinomycetota; class Acidimicrobiia; order Acidimicrobiales; species Acidimicrobiales bacterium. The sequence continues at coordinate 56,372 of DATKSK010000018.1, forward strand.
GTGTAGACCGCGGCGACGCCCTTGTCCCGCAGGACCTCGGCGTCCTCGGGCGGGATGATGCCCCCGACCACGACCGCGGCGTCCACGCCCTCCCCGCGCAGGCGGTCGAGGACCTCGGGGACGAGATCGAGATGGCTCCCCGACAGGATGGAGATCCCCACCACGTCGACGTCCTCGTCGCGCGCCGCCGCCGCGATCTGCGCCGGGCTCAGACGGATGCCCTGGTACACGACTTCGAAGCCGGCGTCGCGGGCGGCCACGGCGATCTGCTCGGCCCCGTTGGAGTGCCCGTCGAGCCCGGGTTTGGCCACCAGGAGCCGGGGAGGGCCACCGGCCTGCTCGGCCAGCCGGCGCGACCGCGCCAGGACCGCCGACAGCTCGGCCCCGCGCTGGCCCACACCCCCGGCGACGCCGGTGGGGGCGCGGTACTCCCCGAAGACCTCGCGCAGCGCTCCCGCCCACTCGCCCGTCGTCCCGCCGGCGTGGGCGAGGGCGATGGTGGCGGGCATGATGTTCAGGCTGTCGTCGGTGGCCACCCGGCGCAGCTCGTCGAGCGCGGCCTGCACCGCGTCACCGCGGTGCCGCTCGCGCCACGCCGCCACGTCGGCGCACAGCTCGGCCTCGGCGGCGGGGTCCACCTTCAACACCGTGGCGGCACCGTCGTCGGCCGTCTCGAGCGGTGACGGCTCGGTCTCGGTGAAGGAGTTGACCCCGACCACCTGGAGCTCGCCCGTCTCGATGCGGCGGACCCGCTCCGCCTGACTGCGCACCAGCCGGCGCTTCAGCTCCTCGACGGCCTCGAAGGCGCCGCCGAGCTGGAGCACCTCGTCGAGCTCGGCCGAGGCCGCCTCGGCCAGTTCCGCCGTCTTGGCCTCCACGACGGTGGAGCCCTCGAAGATGTCGCCGTACTCGAGCAGGTCGGTCTCGAAGGCGAGGATCTGCTGGATGCGCAGCGACCACTGCTGGTCCCACGGCCGCGGGAGGCCCAGCGCCTCGTTCCACGCCGGCAGCTGGATGGCCCGGGCCCGGGCGTCGCGCGACAGCGTGACGCCGAGCGCCTCGAGCACGATGCGGGGGACGTTGTTCTCGGGCTGCGCCTCGGTGAGCCCAAGGGAGTTGACCTGCACGCCGTAACGGAACCGCCGCAGCTTCGGGTCGTCGACGCCGTAGCGCTCCAGGCAGATGCGGTCCCACAAGCGTGTGAGCGCCCGCACCTTGCACGTCTCCTCGACGAACCGGATGCCGGCGTTGACGAAGAACGAGATGCGGCCCACCACGGCGGGGAGCTCCGAGACCTCGATCTTCCCCGAGTCGCGCACGGCGTCGAGGACGCCGATGGCGGTGGCCAGCGCGTAGGCGATCTCCTGCACGGGCGTGGCCCCCGCCTCCTGGAGGTGGTAGCTGCACACGTTGATGGGGTTCCACTTGGGGACCTCGCGCACCGTGTAGGCGATCATGTCGACGATCAGGCGGCGGCTCGGGCCCGGGGGGAAGATGTAGGTGCCCCGCGACAGGTACTCCTTCACGATGTCGTTCTGCGTCGTGCCCTGCAGCACCCGGCGCTCGACACCGGTGTCCTCGGCGTGCGCCACGTACAGGCCGAGCAGCCAGGCGGCGGTGGCGTTGATGGTCATGGAGGTGTTCATGTCCCCGACGGGGATGCCCTCCAGGAGCTCGTTCATGTGGCCGAGGTGCACCACCGGGACACCGACCTTGCCCACCTCCCCGGCCGCTTCGGGGGCATCGGGGTCGTAGCCGGTCTGGGTGGGCAGGTCGAAGGCGATCGACAGGCCGGTCTGGCCCTTGGCCAGGTTGGTCCGGTACAGGCGGTTCGACGCCCGGGCCGAGGTGTGGCCCGAGTACGTGCGCATCACCCAGGGCTTGTCCCGGTCACCGCCCGCAGGCGCCACGTCGCTCACCTGTCCATTCTCCCCCACCGTGGCGTGCCGCCGGGCGGGTCAGCGGCGATAGTCGTAGAACCCCTTGCCCGACTTCCGGCCGTAGAGCTCGGCGGCCACCATGCGGCGCAGCAGCGGGACGGCCGCGTAGTTCGGGTCCCGGAACTCGTCGTAGAGGGCGTCGAGGATGGCGAGGCTCGTGTCCAGGCCGACCAGGTCGAGCAGGGAGAACGGGCCCATCGGGAACCCGCATCCGCCCTTCATGGCGGTGTCGATGTCGTCGCGGCTGGCGACGCCGTTCTCGAGCAGGCGCACCGCGTTGTTGAGGTAGGGGAAGAGCAGGGCGTTCACGATGAACCCCGCCTGGTCCTTCACCTCGACCGGGGTCTTCTCGCAGGCCTCGGCCAGCGCTCGTGCCGCCGCCATGGTCTCGTCCGAGGCCGTGATGGGCCGGACCACCTCGACGAGCGACATGACCGGCGCCGGGTTGAAGAAGTGGATGCCGCACACCTTGTCGGGGCGGCCCGTCTCCATGGCCATGTCCACCACCGGGAGCGTGGAGGTGTTGGTGGCCAGGATGGTGTGGTCGGGGCAGATGCGGTCGAGCTCGGAGAAGAGGTGCTTCTTCACGCCGAGGTCCTCGACCACCGACTCGATGACGAGGTCGCAGACGGCCAGGGCCCCGAGGTCGGAGACCGCTGTGACCCGCCCCAGGGCGGCGTCGCGATCGGCCTCGGCGAGCTTGCCCTTCTCCACCTGGCGGGCCAGCGACTTCTCCATGCCGGCGACCATGCCGTCGGCCGTGGCCTGGGCCCGGGACCGCAGGACCACCTCGAGCCCGTGCACGGCCATCGTCTCGGCGATGCCGGCTCCCATGATGCCGGAGCCGACGATTCCCACACGTTTGATCGACATGTCCGCATGTTACCGGCCGGTTACCTGGACGGCCCGTCCCGAGCGGCAGGTGGGGTGGGTCACCGGACCCCCGGACCCCCGGACCCCCGGCGTGCCGCCGGAAGCCTTTCTGGTGCAGTCGAGCCCCTCGGGCGTGGGGGTAGAGAGGGGTTATACCGCCGAGCAGGTCGAGACTGCCCACGGATGCCCCGTAGCAGGCGGGCTCCGGTGAGCGACGCCGCCGTGGCGGCCCGGCCGGGTCGTGGTGGCGATGCCGACGCCGGCGCGCCCGTGCCCGCGCATGCGGTCGATCCCCTGGGGCCGTGCCCCCCTACAGTGGCGGCCATGGCAGCGACGACCGGGCACTGTGGGCCGTTGGCCCTCGTGGGGGGCGACGAATGGCGCCAGGGGTGCGAGTTCGACGCCGAGCTCCTGGCCGCGTCCGGCGGTGACGAGGTGCTGGTGCTGCCGACGGCGGCCGCCTACGAGCACCCGGACAAGGCCGTGGCGACGGCGGAGGCCTGGTTCGCCACGCTCGGCGGCCGGGCCCGGGGGCTCATGGTGCTCGGCCGCGCCGACGCCGAGGACGAGGGCAACGCCGCCATCGTCCGGGCCAGCCGCTTCGTCTACCTCGGCGGCGGGTCGCCCATGCACCTGCGGTCCGTGCTGAAGTCCTCGGCGGTCTGGGAGGCGCTGCTCCAGGCGTGGCGCGGTGGTGCCGTCGTCGCCGGCTCCTCGGCGGGTGCGATGGTGCTCACCGACCCCATGGTGGACCCCCGCGGCGGGGCGCTGACCGTGGGGCTGGGGATGGTGGAGCAGCTCGCCGTCATCCCCCACTTCGGCCAGGAGAACGCCGAGAAGGTGCACCGCTCGATCGCCCTCGCCGCCCCGGGGCTGCCCGTGGTCGGCATCCCCGAGCGCACCGCCCTCATCCGCGATCCCGACGGCGGATGGCGCCAGGCGGGCGAGGGGACGGTGCAGGTGTTCGTGAGCGGGCACCCCGCCGGGTTCGACGCCCTGCCCCACTGACCCCGGCGCGTCGCCCTTGGCGCCTCGGGATGGGGGCGCCCCGGGCCCTCAGTCGGCCTCGGTGACCGTCACCGACTCGATGGTCACGGTCTCGGTGGGCTTGCCCGACCTCGAGCCGAGGGCGTCGATGGCCGTCACCGTGTCGAGCCCCGACACGACCTTGCCGAAGAGCGAGTAGCTCGGTGGCAGGCGCATGCCGTCGGGGCCCGAGATGATGAAGAACTGGCTCCCGTTGGTGTCGGGCCCGGCGTTGGCCATCGCCAGCGATCCCAGCTCGTAGCGGCCCGGGGGCGGCAGCTCGTCGGCGAACTTGTACCCCGGCCCTCCGGTCCCCGTGGCCGTGGGGTCCCCGCCCTGCAGGACGAAGCCCGGGATCACGCGGTGGAAGACGATGCCGTCGAAGTAGTGGTACCGGGCGAGGAACACGAAGCTGTTCACCGTCCTCGGCGCCGCTTGCGGGTCCAGGGCGATCGTCATCGTCCCCTTCGACGTGACCATGGTGGCCGTGTAGCGCTTATCGGCGTCGATGACCATGGGCGGCTCGGCGTCGAATGATCGGCGCTGCGGGCTCGAGCCGTCGGCGGCAGGCGGTTCGACGGGCATGGTGGGCCTCCTGTTCGCTGGTCGCGTCACGACGCTCGCGACACGGGGAAGAACGGTGAAGGGGTGCGCCGGTGCGGCGGACCCGGTGCTACGAGGACGAGACGGTGACCTTCAGGATCCGGTGGATCACCTTCGGCGGGACGCCGTTGGCGCTGGGGTTGGCGTTGCCGTCGGCGTTGATCTTCTGGGCCACGGCCATGCCCGACGTCACGTGGCCGAACAGCGTGTAGTTCGGCGCCAGGGAGGCGCCCTGGGCGCCGGTGACGATGAAGAACTGGCTCCCGTTGGTGTTCGGCCCGGAGTTCGCCATGGCCACGGCCCCCACCGGGTACTGGGGCGACGCCGGCTTGGGCAGCTCGTCGGCGAATTTGTAGCCCGGGCCGCCCGACCCGGTGCCCGTCGGGTCACCGGTCTGGTCCATGAACTTCGGGATCACGCGGTGGAACGTGACGCAGTTGTAGAAGTCGTGCCCGGCCAGGAAGACGAAGTTGTTGACCGTGAGCGGGGTGGTGGCGGCGTCGAGGGTGATCACGAACGTCCCCGCGTCGGTCTTCACCGTCGCCTTGTAGGTCTTCGACCCCTGGATGGCCATGGCCGGGGCCTTGCTCCAGTGCGGCTTGGTGAGGGTCGCGGTCGGGCTCGACGGGCAGCCGGCGGCCTGGGCGGTGTCGTCGGCGATCTGCTGGGCCGTCTTCTTCGTCTTGCCCCCGCTCACCAGCACGTAGAGGCCCACGGCAACGGCCACGATCACCACCAGGGTGATGGTGCGCCGCACCGTGGCGCGCCGGCGCCGCTGGCGCGCCAGGGCGGCCATCTTCGCTTCACGCGCGGCGCGCTTGCGGGCACGCTTCTCGGTGGGCACGGACCGACACCCTACCGCCGCCGGGGGGCGGCGTGGCCAGCAGGTAGCGTCGATGCGTGGCGCTGGTGGTGCAGAAGTTCGGCGGGACCTCGGTGGGCGACGCCGAGCGGGTGCGCGCCGTCGCCGACCATGTGGCCCGGACCAGGCGCCAGGGCGACGACGTGGTCGTGGTCGTGAGCGCCATGGGCAAGACGACCGACGACCTGCTCCGGCTGGCCGGCGACGTCAGCTCCGTGCAGCCCCCGCGGGAGCTCGACATGCTGCTGACCTCGGGCGAGCGGGTGACGATGGCACTGCTGTGCATGGCGCTCGCCGAGCTGGGCGTGGACGCCGTGTCGTTCACCGGCAGCCAGGCGGGGATCATCACCGACGCCACCCACCTCAAGGCGAAGATCATCGAGGTGAAGGGCGACCGCCTGCGCGACGCGCTGGGTGAGGGCCGGGTCCCCGTGGTGGCGGGCTTCCAGGGCGTGTCGCTCGATCGCGACATCACCACGCTCGGGCGCGGCGGTTCCGACACCACCGCGGTGGCACTGGCGGCCGCCCTCGGCGCGCAGTCGTGCGAGATCTACACCGACGTGTCCGGGGTCTTCAGCGCCGACCCGCGCATCGTTCCCGAGGCGCACCGGCTCGCCCGGGTGAGCTTCGAGGAGATGCTCGACATCGCCGCCAGCGGCGGGCGCGTGCTGGCGCTGCGGTCGGTCGAGTTCGCCCGCAACCACGGCGTGCCCCTGCACGTCCGTTCCAGCTTCACCTGGGAGCCCGGCACCTGGGTGGTCGAGGAGGATCCGTCCATGGAGCAGGCCGTCGTCACCGCCGTCACCCACGACATCTCGGAGGCCAAGGTGACCGTCACCGGCGTCCCCGACAAACCCGGCATCGCCGCCCGGCTCTTCCGCGCGCTGGCGGACTGCGAGGTCAACGTGGACACCATCGTCCAGAACATGTCGCTGCACGGCACGACGGACATCTCCTTCACCGTCCCGAAGACAGACCTCGCCACCAGCCTCGAGGTGGCGCAGCGCCTCGTGCCGGAGATCGGCGCCGGCGAGGTCCTGGCGGACGACGGGATCGCCAAGGTGTCGCTCGTGGGCGCGGGCATGCGCAGCCATCCCGGCGTGTCGGCCGCCATGTTCGAGACGCTCGCCGCCGCCGGCATCAACATCGAGATGATCTCGACCTCGTCCATCCGCATCTCCTGCGTGGTCAGGGCCGACCGTGTCGAGGAGGCCGTGCGGCTGCTCCACCAGGCGTTCGCGCTCGCCGAGGCCTGAGCCCCGGCCGGTACCATGGTGCGATGCGGGTCGCCGTCGTCGGTGCCACGGGCCAGGTCGGGTCGGTCATGCGCTCGGTGCTCGCCGAGCGCGCCTTCCCCGCGGACGAGGTCCGGTTCTTCGCGTCGGCGCGCTCGGCCGGCCGCCGCCTGCCCTGGGCCGGGGCCGAGGTCGAGGTCGAGACGGCCGAGGAGGCCGACTACGGCGGCGTCGACATCGCCCTGATGTCGACGGGCGCATCGGCGTCGCGCGTGCTCTCGCCCCGCATCGCCGCCGCGGGCGCCATCGTGATCGACAACTCCTCGGCCTGGCGGATGGACCCGGCCGTGCCCCTGGTGGTGGCCGAGGTCAATCCCGAAGCGCTCGCCCACGTCGACAAGGGGATCGTGGCCAATCCCAACTGCACGACCATGGTGGCCATGCCCGTCCTCGCCCCGCTGCATCGCGAGGCGGGGCTGCGCAGCCTGGTGGTCTCGACGTACCAGGCGGTGTCGGGCTCGGGCGGCGCCGGGGTGCGCGAGCTCAAGGAGCAGCTGACGAAGACCGTCGGCGCGGCGGCCGGCCTGACGTTCGACGGGGGCGCCGTCGAGTACCCGCCGCCGTCGGTGTTCTGCGGGCCCATCGCCCACAACGTGCTGCCCCTGGCCGGCACGCTCCTCGCCGACGGCTCGGACGAGACCAACGAGGAGCAGAAGCTGCGCGAGGAGAGCCGCAAGATCCTCGGCACCCCCGGCCTCGCCGTCTCCGGCACGTGCGTGCGCGTCCCGGTCTTCACCGGCCACAGCCTGTCGATCAACGCCGCGTTCGAGCGCCCCCTGACCGTGGAGCGCGCCACCGAACTCCTGGCGGCGGCGCCCGGGGTCGAGCTCGCCGACGTCCCGACGCCGCTCCTGGCGGCGGGCGTGGACCCGGTGTTCGTGGGCCGGCTGCGGCGCGACCCCACCGTGGCCCACGGCCTGGCGCTGTTCGTGTCGGGCGACAACCTGCGCAAGGGCGCCGCCCTCAACGCCGTGCAGATCGCCGAGGCGATCCTCGCCCGGGACGGGGCCTGAGCCCTACGCCCAGCCCGTCCGGCCGGCGAGCACCGAGATGCGCCGGGCGAGGTTGACGGCGTGGTCGCCGAAGCGCTCGTAGAACCGGGCGACCAGGGCGGCCTCGATCGCCACCGGCAGCGGCATCGATCCGCTGGCGATCTCGGCGGTGAGCGTCACGTGCAGCTCGTCGAGCTCGTCGTCGAGGGACTCCACGTTGTCCGCCACCTCGGCGCGATCGGCGTAGGCGTCCGCCGTGGCGCGCCACATGTCGCACGCCACCTCGCCCATCTGCTCCACGAGCCCGCGGGCGCGCGGCGACAGCTCGACACCGAGGCCGCGCACCGCCCGGCGCGACACGTGCTCGGCGAGGTCGCCGCTGCGCTCGAGCTCGGGCAGCATGCGCAGGACGGCCACCAGGTACCGCAGCTCGTCGGGCCCGGTGGCGCGCTGGGCGAGCTGGCGCTGGGCCAGCTGCTCGACCTCGCGGTAGAGGGCGTCGATGGTCTCGTCGCTCTCGGCCAGGACACGGGCCGCCTCGCGGTCGCCGGCCAGCAGCGAGTGCGTGGCGCCGGCGACGCCTTCGCCGACGAGCGCGAAGAGCTTGATGATCTCGCGGTCGATGTGCGCCAGGCTCTCGGTGACCTCGTCGTCGCCACCCATCTGCACAACGACGCGCTTCGCCACGTGGGCCACCGTAGCCCTCTCACCCCGGGCCGGCGTCGGTGCCCAGGGGCTCGGGGAAGAACCGGTGGTGGTGGCGGCCCGTGACCTCGTAGACGGCCGTCCCCCGCCGCCCGTCGTCGGTCTCCACGGCCATGAGGTGCTGGCCGCCGCCGTAGATCGGCCGGTAGGGCGCGCACCACCGGCCCGCCCCCCGCACGGTCACCGTGCTCGCGTCGGCCAGGGCGAAGGTCACCGTCCCCGCCAGGCCCTGCACGGCGGCGCCGTCGGGCCCGTAGGGGACCGCGTCGCCGGCGTCGTCGGTCCACGCCAGGTCGTGGTGGAAGTCCACGACCGGCACCGGCGCCCCGCCGTCGGCCGGCGCCCAGCACCCGTCGGTGAAGACCCGGGCCCCGTCGGCCAGCTCCCAGTGCCAGACCCCCAGCATGCCGTCGGGCAGTTGGATCGCCAGCCACGTCCACATGGGGATGCGCCCGTGGTCGCGCACCCCCCACGAGTGGTCGCGCTGGCCCAGCCAGCCGTCGACGCGGCCGCCGGCCTCCCCGTTGCGGTACGAGCCGGTGAACGTCCCCGACTGGATCATGTGGCTCTGGTCCCAGAGCAGGGCGCCGGCCTCGTCGCGCAGGCGCCCCCGCCGCAGGCCGTAGGCCTGGGTCCGGGCCGTGAACGTCAGATCGGCGTCGAACCCGTCGGCCGCCGTCACCACGACGCGCACCCGCCGGAAGGGCTCCTCCACGACGACCGACACGGGCCCCACGGTCGTGGTGTGGGAGTCGTCCCCGCTCGGGCGCTGGTAGTAGCGGAACACGAGCTCGCCGCCGACGCGGCCGAGGACGAGGGCGTCGAGGAGCTGCCGGGGCGGGTAGGCGGCCATGGCCACGACGACCACGTCGCTGCCGGCGTCGGGCCCGTGGGTCACGAAGAAGTAGCTCTCGCGCCAGTGCTCGTGCTCGATGCCGACGACCGCGAGCGGCTCGGGGAGCTGGTGGACGAACTGCTCGTCGGCGGCGTTCAGGCGGACCACGACACCTCCTGGGTCATGCGGCCGGCTCTTCCGGCCGGGTTCATGCGGCCGGGTCTTCCGGCCGGGTTCATGCGGCCGGCTCTTCCGGCCGGGTTCATGCGGCGCCGAGCAGCGACTCGGCGCCGAGGTCCTCGATCTGGGCGGCGTGACGTCGCGCCATGGTGAGGAACATGTCGTCGCCGCGCGCGGTGCGCTCCACCAGCATGGAGGCGCCCACCGCCATGACGTAGCCGGCGTAGGCGTGGCGGCGGTAGTCGGTCATGCAGTCGTCCCACGAGTAGCCCGGCACGCCGCCGGCGCACAGCCGCTCGTGGTACTCGCGCACGAGGTCGGTCTCGTGCTGCCGGCGCTCGGCGGTGGCGAGGCCGGCACCGACGAAGTACGACACGTCGGCCGCCCCCGGCCCGAGCGTGGTGGTCTGCCAGTCGACGACGGCCACGGCGCGGGCCTCGTCGGTGAAGAGGAGGTTGTCGAGCCGGTAGTCGGCGTGCTGCACGGTGCGCGGCCCGGGCCGCCGCCGCAGGTAGTCGCCGATGCGGGGGAAGAGCCGTTCGCCCACGCCGATGACGGCCGGGTCGAGCTGGTCGCCGTAGCGCTCGACGAACCCGCCGAAGAGCACGGGCAGCACCTCGGCCATCGCCCCGGGCTCGGGCCCCTGGCGCTCCAGCCACGGCAGGTGCTCCAGGGAGGGGTCGCCCCACCGCGGCGCGTGCAGCCGGGCGAGCTCGGCCAGGGCGAGCGACGCCTGGTCGGGGCTGCACCCCGCCACCTGGTCCCCCTGGCGCGCCGGCGCCAGGTCCTCCAGCAGGAGGGCGAATTCCCCGGTGGCCGGGTCGACCTCGGCGGCGTAGCACCGGGGCGTGCGCACGCCGACGGTGGCGGCGACCTCCTGGTAGAAGCGCACCTCGACCTCCGACGTCCGCAACGCCAGCGCGGTGGCGCGGCTCGTCCGGTCGGCGGGCGTGAACTTGCCCACCAGCGTGCCCGGCGCGCCGGGCGCGTCGGCGTCGTAGGTGAGCCGGAAGCGGACGCAGTCCGCCATCTGCCCGGTCCCCACGGGCTCGGTGTCGAACGCCACCACCCGCCGGCCGCCCACCACCCCGGCACCGCGCAGCGCGTCGGTCAGCCAGTCCGTGCCGGCCTCCTCGGGCCGCCAGGGCGGGGGCGTCGCGCCGGGCACCGGGCGGATCGTACCGACGCCGGGCGGACCGACGCCGGGCGGACCGACGCCGGGCGGGACCGGCGCCGCCGTCACCGGTCCGCCTCCACGTCGGCGACGATGAGGCGGGGGCCCGAGGGCCAGTCGAGATAGCGCCACCACCAGTTGACGAGCACGACGAGGCGGTTGCGGAACCCGATCAGGTAGACGAGGTGCAGCCCCAGCCACGCCAGCCACCCGAGGGTCCCCCGCAGGACGGGACCGCGGCGCAGCTGGGCGACCGCCGCATGCCGGCCGATGGTCGCCATCAGCCCCTTGTCGTGGTAGGCGAAGGCGGTGGTGGGCTCACCGGCCTGGCGCCGGAGGATCTGCCGGGCGGCGTGCTTCCCCGACTGCATCGCCACCTGGGCGACCTGGGGACAGGCCTCGGGCGCGCCCGGGCCGCGGGGGACGGCGCCGGCGTCGCCCACCACGAAGACCTCGGGATGGCCGGCGAGCGACAGGTCGGGCTCGAGCGTGACGCGCCCGCCCCGGCCGCGCGGCGTCGGCAGCGAGGCGGCCAGGGTGCCGTCGACGGTCACGCCCCCCGCCCACACCACCGCGGCGGCGCGCAGCCAGGTGCCGTTGGCCAGGCGCGCCCCCTCGGCGGTGACCTCGGCCACCGGCGTCCGCAGGCGGACGTCGACGCCCCGGTCGCGCAGCGTCTGCGCCGCGTAGCGGCTCGAGTCCTCCTCGAACCCGGCCAGCAGCCGGTCGCCGGCCTCGAGGAGCACGACCCGGGTGCGATCGGGGTCGATGCGCAGGCGGTCCCGGCGTACCGAGACGTCGAGCAGCTCGACGAGCGCGCCGGCCATCTCGACGCCGGTGGCCCCGCCGCCCACCACCACGAAGGTGGGCGCGCCGCCGTCGAAGTCCTCGGGCCGGGCGTCGGCCGCCTCGAGGCAGGCGAGGACGTGGTTCCGCAGGCGCCGGGCATCGGCGAGCGTGTAGAGCGGCAGCGCGTGCCGCGGGGCGCCGGGGACGGCGAAGAACCCCGTCGTGGCACCGGTGGCCACCACCAGCCGGTCGTACTCGAGCGCCGCGCCGTCGGCGAGGGCGACCGTGCGGGCCGCCAGGTCGACCGAGAGGGCGCGGCCGTGGCGGAAGGTGATGGTGGGCTCGCGGCCGAAGATGGTGCGCACCGGGTAGGCGACATCGGCGGGCTCGAGGCCGGCCGTGGCCACCTGGTAGAGCAGCGGCTGGAAGGTGTGGAAGTTGTGGTGGTCGACCAGGGTGACCTGTACGGGATGGCCGGCGAGGTGCCGGGCGGTGCTCAGCCCGGCGAACCCGGCGCCGATGACGACGACCCGCTCCATGCGCCGGTCGGTGCGGTCCTCAGACCGCGGCCAGGGCACGCGCCGCGGTCACGATGTCGTCGACCTGGGGGAGGATGGCATGCTCCAGCGACGGCTCGTAGCCGACGAAGGTGTCGAGGGCGGTGACCCGTGAGACCGGCGCGTCGAGCGCCCAGAAGCAGTGCTCGGCCACCCAGGCCGCCACCTCCGCCCCGAACCCGGCCGTCAAGGTGTCCTCGTGCACGACGAGGAGCCGGCTCGTGCGCCGCACCGACTCGCACACCGCGTCGTGGTCCCACGGGGCGATGGTCCGCAGGTCCACGACCTCGATGTCGCATCCCTCCGCCGCCAGCTGGTCGGCCGCCACCAGCGACTTCTGCACGGTGGCGCCCCACGTCACGATGCTCAGGTGGCGGCCCGGGCGCACCAGCGCGGCGCGGCCGAAGGGAAGCGCCCATCCGACCGGGGGCAACGGGTCAGCGGCGTAGTGCTGGCGGTAGAGGTGCTTGTGCTCCAGGAAGAGCACGGGGTCCCCGGCGTCGAAGGCGCTGCGCAGCAGGCCCACGGCATCGCGGGCGCGCGACGGGAAGGCGATGAGCAGCCCCGGGATGTGGGCGAAGATCGACTCGCCGCTCTGGGAGTGCCAGATCGCCCCCCCGGTGAGGTAGCCGCCGATGGCCACGCGCACCACCAGCGGGCAGGTGAAGTCGCCGTTCGACCGCCACCGGATGGTGGCCGCCTCGCTGCGCAGCTGCTGCATCGCCGGCCAGATGTAGTCGAAGAACTGGATCTCCGCGCAGGGGCGCAGCCCGCGCAGGGCCTGGCCGATGCCGCGGCCCACGATGTTCGACTCGGCGAGCGGCGTGTTGTAGCAGCGCGCCGAGCCGAAGCGTCGTTGCAGGCCCCGCGTCACGCCGAACACGCCGCCCTTGCCCTCGACCTGGTCCAGCACCTCGTCGTCGGCGTCGGCCACGTCCTCGCCGAACACGCGGATGCGCTCGTCGCGGGCGAGCAGCTCGTGCAGTGTCAGGCGGATGGCCTCCGCCATGACGACGGGCTCCTCGGCGCCGGGCTCGGGGCGGGGGTCGGGATCGGGATCGGGCAGCGCGGGCCGCGTGGGCAGCCGCACCACGTTGTCGGTGACGGTGGCCGGGTCGGGCCGGGGCGCGGCCAGTGCCTCTTCGGCGGCGCGCGCCGCGGTGTCGCGCGCCTCGGCGCGCATCTCGGTCGCCTGCTCGTGGGTGAGGATGCCGGCGGAGACGAGGGCGCGCTCGAAGGTGTCGATGGGGTCGTGCTCCTCCTCCTCGGCGAGCTCCTCGGGGTCGCGGTACTTGGCCTGGGAGTCCGCCGACGAGTGGGAGTAGGGCCGGGTCACGTGGGCGTGGATCAGGCCCGGACCCTCCCCGGCGCGCACGCGGGCGACGGCGAGCGCCCCCTCGGTGCGGCAGGCGGCGTAGTCCCAGCCCTCCAGGGACGTCACCGCCAGGCCGCGGAACCCCCGCACGAGTTCGGCGACCGGTGCCGGCGACTGGTCCGCGGCGCGCACGGAGATGGCGTACCCGTTGTCGGCCACGAGGAACAGCACCGGCAGGTGCAGGCGGCAGGCGGTGTTGAGGCTCTCCCAGAACTCGCCCTCGGAGGTGGCACCCTCACCGAGCGAGACGTACGTGATCTCGTCGCCCTCGGCGCGGCATCCCGGCAGCCCCGGGCGCCGGCCGATGTAGCGACCGGCTTCCGCGCACCCCACGGCGGGCAGGCACTGGCTGCCCGTGGGGCTCGACTGGGTGACGATGTTCTTCGTCACGGCCCCCCAGTGGCACGGCATCTGCCGGCCGCCCGATGCCGGGTCGAGCGACGAGCCCACGGCCTCCAGCATGATGTCGAGGGGCGTCACGCCCAGGGCGAGCACGAGCGCCCGGTCGCGGTAGTAGGGGAAGAACCAGTCGTAGGCGGGCCGCAACGAGCGGGCCAGCGCCAGGAGCACGACCTCGTGGCCGGCGCCGGAGATCTGGAAGAACACGCGGCTCTGCTTCTGCAGCAGGATCTCGCGGTCGTCGAGGGCGCGCGACAGGCACGCCGTCCGGAAGTCCGCCACGAGCTCCTCCACCGGGAACGGGCCCAGCGGGCCGTCCTGCCCGGTGCCCGGTGCGGGGCCCGCCACGGCGCCGTTCGGCGGGCCCGGGGCCTCGACGTCGGCACGGTCCTCGGGTGCCGCACCCGCACCTCGTGCCATCGCGCTCTTGCGCACCACTGTTGGACGCTACCCGTTCCGTCCGGCGACGAGCGGCGTCCGGGGTCCCCGGGGACTGTCACACCCCGGCGGTACGCTCAGGCGCGTGCACCCTCGGAGCAGGGAAAACCCTCGGACCAGGGAGAGCAGATGATCGTCGGCACCGTGATCGGCATCCTCCTCGGGGCAGGCGCCGGGGCCGCCGTCGCCCTGGTCGTGGCCTCTTCGCGCGCCGCCGCCCGGGCCTCGGCCGAGCGCGTGGCCCACGCGGCCGCGCTGGCGGCGTCGCGGGCCGAGGTGTCGGCCCTGCAGGCCGCGCTCGAGCACGAGCGCCAGGCCTCGCGGGAGCGCCAGGCGGCCACCGAGGAGGTGCGCCGCCAGCTCGTGGGCGAGTTCGCCGAGCTGTCGCGCCGGGCCCTGCAGCAGAACAACACGCAGTTCCTCGAGCTCGCCGACAGCCGCCTGGCCCGGGCCCACCAGTCGGCGCGCGGTGATCTCGACCAGCGCACGCAGGCCATCGAGGAGTTGCTGCGCCCGCTGCACGACCAGCTCGGCCGGTACGAGGAGGGGCTGCGCCGCCTCGAGCTCGATCGGCAGGGGGCGTACTCGAGCCTGAGCGAGCAGGTGAAGCAGCTGACGCAGTCGCAGGAGAAGCTCCAGGTGGAGACGCGCAACCTGGTGACGGCGCTGCGCTCGCCGGCCACGCGCGGGCGTTGGGGCGAGCTGCAGTTGCGGCGCGTGGTCGAGATGGCCGGCATGCTCGAGCACTGCGATTTCGAGGAGCAGGTGACCACCGAGGGCTCCGACGGGCGGGTGCGGCCCGACATGGTGGTGCACCTGCCCGGCGCCAAGCAGGTCGTCGTGGACGCCAAGGTCCCGCTCCAGGGCTTCCTCGACGCCAACGACGCCGTCGACGACGACGCCCGCCTGGTGCACCTCCAGGCGCACGCCCGCCACCTCCGGGCCCACGTGGACGCCCTGGCGAAGAAGGCCTACTGGCAGCAGTTCGACGACTCGCCCGGTTTCGTCGTGGCGTTCGTCCCCGGCGACCCGCTCCTGGCCGCCGCGCTCGAGCACGACCCGACGCTGCTGGAGCACGCCGTCGCCAGCCACGTCCTGTTGGCCACGCCGACCACGTTGATCGCCCTCTTGCGCACCGTCGCCTACGGGTGGCAGCAGGAAGCGCTGGCCGAGAACGCCCGCGAGGTGCAGCTGATGGCGCGCGAGCTCTACAAGCGCCTGGCCACCTTCGGCGAGCACATGGCCCGTACCGGCCGGAGCCTGAGCGGCGCCGTCGAGTCCTACAACAAGGCTGTGGGCTCGCTCGAGCGCAACGTCTTCCCGCAGGCGCGGCGCTTCCACGAGCTCGGTGTGGTGGGCGGGGCCGACAAGGAGATGCCCGAGCTCGTGCACGTCGACGCCGTGGCACGCGACCTGCACGCGCCCGAGCTCGCCGGCTCCCGCCTCGCCCGTCCCGGCGAGGCCGGGCTCGAGCTCATCGAGGGGTCGGGCGAGGGCCACCGGGACCTGCCCGGGGCGGCCGCCACCTGAGCCCCGGCGCGCCGGCGACGTCGGGTGTTCGCCCCGCCCGCCCCGCCCGCCCCGCCCGGCACGGTGCGGGGGCGCCGCTACCGGCCCCCTACTAGCTCGCCCGCGGTGTGCCGGACCTCGGCGCGTGCCGCCTCGAGCTCCGCGCCGTCGAGCACGTCCTCCACGGGCTCGCCGTCGCCCACGAAGACGAGCACGCAGCGGTGGACGGGGCGCCCCGTCGCCTCCTGCAGCGCCAGGGCGTAGCTCGCCAGCTGGGGCCGGTAGCGCGCCGCCGCCGCCGCCACACCCGCGGGGCCGTCGGCGCGGTCGGTCTTGTAGTCCACCACCACCAGGCCGGCGCCGTCGTCCACGACGAGGTCCACGAAGCCTTCGAGCACCCCACCGTCGCCCACGGGGACGGCGACGAACAGCTCCCGCCAGTGCCGCCCCGTCGCCGCGGCGGCGACGCTCGGTGACACGAGGGCGGCGCGCACCATGGCGGCGACGGCGTCGCCGTGCGCCTCGATGCCGTGCGCGGTGGCCCGCAGGCGCGCCACGTCCTGCGCCGTCCGGCCCTCGGCGTCGGTGCCGGAGGACAGGTCGATGGCGGCCAGGGCGCCGTGCACGGCCCGCCCGATCTGCAACGACACCTCGGCGTCGCGCCACAAGGCGCCGGTGGCGTCGGGCGACCCGGGATCGGGCGACCCGCCCGCCCGGGCGCCGTCGCCGGGAGAGCCGCCGGCGCCGCGCGCCGCGCCGGGCGCCATCGCACCGGGCGCCATCGCACCGCGCGCCATCGCACCGGGCGCCATCGCACCGGGCGCCATCGCACCGCGCGCCTCGACGACGCGTTCGGCCACCGCGGTGGCGGTGGTCACCGGCGCGTGGCGCCCGGCCGCCAGGCGCCGGGCGCGCCCGGTCTCGAACGCCTCGACGCCGGCGCGCCACGCCTCCACGGCGTCCTCCCCGGGGGTCCCCGCGTCGACGGGGGTGCCGGCGTCGCCGTCGGGGGGGACGACCCCGCCGGCGTCGGCGATCGGCAGGCGCCGCCACAGGCGCTGGTGGCGCTCGCAGATCGCCAGGAGCCTGGCGGCTTCGGTGGGGGTGGCCGTCGACCCCGCGCGCGGCTCTTTGTGGTGCAGGCACAGCACCAGGTGGTCCCGGGCGCGTGTCATGCCGACGTAGAGGAGGCGGTGCTGCTCGAGCGCGTCGAGCTCGCGCTCGCGCTCGCTCGCCTGGTCGTAGCCGTCCGACTTCAGCTCGCCGCGGGCGCGCAGGACCGGCGTGCCGTCCTCGCGCCACAGCACGGCCGGCGAGCGCTGCCCGGCGCCCGCCTCGCGTTCCAGCCCGCCGAGGACGACCACGGGGAACTCGAGGCCCTTGGATCCGTGGATCGTCATGACGCGCACGGCGTCGTCGTCGGGGTCGGGCGGGCCCACGCCGCCGCTGCGCCGGTCGTCCTCGGCCTGCAGGTCGGCCCAGCGGAGGAACGACCGCAGCGGGCCGCCGACGGTCTCGTCGAACAGCCGCGCCTGGTCCTGCAGCCACCGCAGCCGGTGCCAGTGGTCGCGGGGGCGGTGGTAGGCGAGGCACAGCTCGAAGCTGTCGAGCGCCTCGAAGGCCCGGGCCACCATGGACGAGGGCTCGCTCCACCAGCGCTGCTCGTGCAACCGGGCCAGGACCGCCATCGCACCCGCCACGGGGTGCTGCTCGAGACCGGCCGGCACCGGGGCGCGGGGGTCCCAGTCGCCGTTCGCCTGGCGCCACGTCACGAGGTCGTCGTCGCCGCAGGCGAGCCCCGGGCTGCGCAGGGCGGCGAGCACGGCCACGCGATCGGCCGGGTCGTCCGCGGCGTGCAGCACGGCCAGCACGTCGCGCACCTCGTCGGATCCCCACAGCATGGCGACGCCCTCGAGCCGGTAGGGGATACGGGCGTCCTCGAGGGCCTCCTCGACGGCCGGCAGGGCCGTGCGCGCCGGCAGGAGGATGGCCACGTCGCGCCAGCACGCCGCCCGCGTCCGGCCGTCCTCGGGATCGGCCACGGCCCAGCGTGACCTCACCACACCGCCCACCGCCGCCGCGATGTCGCGCGCCGCGGCGCGCCGGACCTCGGCCAGCGTGCCCCGGCCGGGGGCGCCCAGGACGACGACCGGCGGCATCCCCGGCGCCGGCCGGGGCGCGGCTCCGCCGGCTGTGCGGGCCCCGCCCCCGCCACCGGCCCGGCCACCGGCCCCGGCCCGGCCACCGGCCCCTGGCGTGGCGGTGTCCGGAGCCGCCCCGTCGCACCGGTCGAGCCCGTCGAGCGTCAATTGCACGGCCGTGGTCCCCGCCATGCCCCCGAAGGTGGGGGGCGGGACCGTCGCGGTGACCGTGGGCGCCGTCCACCGCAGCGGCAGGGGGCCGCGCTCGCCCAGCAGCTCGTGGTGCGCCGCCTGCCCGGGGACGGGCACGGCGCCGAAGAGCTCGTCGAACACGGTGTTGACGAACTCGAGGATGCCGGGGACGGAGCGGAAGTTGGTGGCCAGCACGATGGGCTCGCCGATCTGCCGCCCCACCCGCGAGAACGACTCGATGTCGGCGCGCCGGAACCGGTAGATCGACTGCTTGGGGTCCCCCACGACGAACAGCCCGCCGGGGTGGGTGTGGCGCAGGTCGGCCGAGCCGTCGACGGTGGCCACCAGGCGCGCCGCCAGCTCCACCTGGATGGGGTCGGTGTCCTGGAACTCGTCGATGAGCAGCCGCCGGTACCGGCGGCGCAGGGACTCGGTGGCGACGCCGTCGTGGCGCAGCAGCCGCCGGGCATGGACGAGAAGGTCGTGGAAGCTCAGCCGGCCCTCCGCCCGTCGCTCGTTGGCGGCCGTCATGACGAAGGCCGCCAGCCGTGCCCCGAGCTCGCCCAGCACGGCGTGGCGCGTGGTGCGCAGGATGTCGACGCGGGCCTCCTCCGCCCGCGCGCAGGCGGCGCGGACCTCGTCGACCCGGCCGCCCCAGTTCCCCCGCTGGCCGTAGCCGCAGTTGAGCGTCCTGACGGCGTCGAGGACCTGGAGCGTGGCCTGCTCGTCGTCGCACGAGGCGAGCTGGGCGCGCACCCCGGCGAGGCCGTCGAGGTGCTCCTTGAGCTTGTCCCGGTCGTCGGTGCAGCGGTCGGCCATGGCCAGGGCGGCGTCGATCGCCGTCAGCACGGCCTCGGCCTCGGCCTCGGGCCAGTGGCCGGGCTCCGGGCGCATCCGCTCGAGCGCCTCGAGCCCGCCGTCCTCGAGCCGGTCCCAGTGGAGGTTGAGGGCCCAGGCGATGTCGGCCAGGTCCTCGTGCGACAGGCCCACCGAGAACCCCCGCACCAGCGCGGGCTCGGCGCCGCGGTCGGCCAGCAACGCATCGGCGAACCGCTCCAAGCGGGCGTCGAAGTCGGCGCGTGCGGCCGTCTCGTCCATGACGTCGAAGCCCGGGGGGATCCCGGCGGCCACGCAGTGCTCCACCAGGATGCGCTGGGCGAAGGCGTGCAACGTGCAGATGGCGGCGTCGTCAGCCTCCTGGCTCGCCGCGGTGAGCCGTGCCTCGCCGGGGTGCTGCGCCGCCACCTCCTCGATGGACTCCCGGACGCGCTGGCGCAGCTCGGCCGCGGCCGCCTCGGTGAAGGTGATCGCCGCGATCTCGCGCAGCGAGGCCCGGCCGCTGCGCACGAGCTCGACGATCCGCCCCACCAGCGCCGTGGTCTTGCCCGTCCCCGCGCCGGCCACGACCACCAGGGAGGCGTCCAGCTCGGCCTGGATCCGCTCCCGGGCCTCGTGGTCGTGCGGCGCCAGGGTCACGGCGCCACCCCGAACCCCTCGACCACCGCGCCGGCCAGCTCGTCGGGGACCGAGGCGTGCATGAGGGCGAGCACGGGGGCGAGCTGCGGGGCGTCGCTCTTGCGCGCCCACTGCCGGTCGCGCGTCGACGGGCACACGCGGTCGAAGTCGCAGAAGCGGCAGGCCTCGAACTGTCGCTCGCTGCCGGGCTTCTCGGTGGGCGCACCGGGGAAGGCGCCTGCCTCGACGGCTTCGGCGATCAGGCCGAGCACGTCGAGGAAGCGCGCCTGGACGTCGTCGGTGACGGTGAGGCTGTAGCAGGGCGCGCTGCGCTGCTCGGACAGCAGCCAGTAGCGGGCCTGGACGGGCCCGCGGTCGCCGAACCGGGCGCGCGCCGCCATGGCGTAGACGGGGAGCTGCAGGAGCCGGCCACCGGCCACGGGGTCCTTGCGGAGGTCGGAGAGCGTCTTCTGCTTGCCCGTCTTGTAGTCGGACACCACGAGCTGGCCCGAGCGGGCGCGGTCGACACGGTCCGCCTTCCCCTTGAAGCGGACTTCGCGCCCGCCGTCGAGGGCCACGGTCACCGCCGGCTGGGCGCCCTCGGCACCGGTCCCGAACTCGAGCTCGGCGGCGAGCGGCTCGAGGTCCCCCTCCTCGTCGTGGAAGCGCCGCAGGTCGCGCCGGATCGCCGCCTGGTCCATCCGCCACAGCAACGCCCGCCCCACGAGCCCGCCCCGCTCGGCGGTGGCGAACCGCGCCTCGGCCAGGGCCAGCAGCCGGTCGAGCGAGCGGGGGGCGCCGGCCAGCCGCTCGAGGAGGTAGTCCTCGAGCACGGCGTGGACCAGGGTGCCGCGCTCGGCAGGCTCCATGCGCCAGATCTCCTCGGGGAGCGTGCGCGGGGCCACCGCCAGGACCCGGTCGTAGAGGAAGCGCCGGGGGCACTTGGCGTAGGTCTCCAGGCGCGTCGCCGACACCGGGGCGTCGGGGGAGAAGGGCGTGACCAGTCCCGGCCCGACGTACCCGTCGAACCGGGTGAAGGCCTCGCCGGCGCGGGCGCGGGCCACGGCGATCCCGGTGGGGAGCCGGGCCGAGCACCGCGCCACCGGCGAGCGGGCCGGGTCGCCGCCGTCCGCCGCCCACCGGGCGATGTCGTGGAGCGCCAGCTCCCGGACCGACAGGGCCGGGTCGGCCGCCGCCACGCCGGCCGCGAAGGAGTCCACCGGCCGCCACCGCGTGCTCGGCGAGGTGAGCGGGCCCAGCCAGCGCGATGGGACCTGGGCGCGCCCGGTCCGGGGGTCGACCCGCGGATAGGTGGCCAGGCGGCGCCGGGCCCCGGCCCGCAGGGCCGCGTGGACGTCCCCGTGCATCTCCTCGAGGCGCGCCGCGCGGGTGCGCAGGCCGCCGGAGACGTCGAGGCGCCGCACGTCCTCGGGGAGCAGGGCGTCGTCGCCGATCCCCCCCGGCACCACGGTGTCGGCCATGCCCACGAGGACGACGGCGTCGAAGCGCAGGCCCCGCGCCCGCCCGAACGGGGCCACGAAGACACCGTCGCCGAACCCGCCGTCGGGCAGGTCGGAGGCGTCGAGGGCCGACTCCTCGAGGGCGGTGCGCACGGCCCGGCGGAAGGCGCCCTGGTCGACGGCGTCCGACACGGCGTCGAGCTCGGCGAGGGCGAGCACCGTGCCGCGCACCTGCGCCGCCGCCGCCATCTCGTCGCCGGGCCACGACCCGGTGTCGGTGTCCAGGTACCGGTCGAGGAGGCCGACCGCCCACGTGGCGTGGGCCGCCCACGAGCCGCCGGGCGGGGTGGCCCCCCGGACGAGGTCCTCCACGAACGCGGCCAGGGCGTGCGCCTCCCCGGCCCGGGCCGCCTTGCGCCCGGCCAGGTTCCCCAGCCGCTCGGCCCACTGGGCGGTGCCGCGCACGACGCCGGCGTCGGCGGACACGGCGTCCCAGCCGCTGGCGGGGACGGCGTGGCGGTCCGGCCCGGTGACGATCGGTGCCGTCGACAGCCACGCCATCACCTCGTGGCGGGCCCAGTCGGCGGCGCCCAGCTCGAGAAGGCGCAGCAGCGTGGCCCCGGCCACCGAGCGGTCGAGCCGCCGCAGGTCGGGCCCGTTGGCGGCCACGCCGGCGGCGGCCAGCTCCTGGCGGACGGCCCGGGCGTACGACGGGCCCGGGGGGTGGAGGATGGCCTGGCGCCACGACGGGACGCCCCGCTCCACCGCGGCCACCACGGCCCGCACCGCGGTGCGGACCTCCTCGGCCGGGTCGGCGCACGGCCGCACCTCGGTGAGCGGCGGCACGCCCGCGGGGCCCGCGACCGGTGGCATCCCGGCGCGGCCGGCCACGAGGTCGAGGACCCGGCGCTGCGCCGGCGAGACGGTGCCCAGCTCGAGGCAGACCACCGCGCCCAGGGCCCCGACCGCCGCTCCGGACCCGGTCGCGGCAGCGGCGGCGTCGGCGAGGTCGACGTCGTCGGCGAAGCCCCGCTCGTGCAGGTGGTCGCGCACCGCCTCCACGAGCCGGGCGAGCTCGCCGATGCGACCACGGCGTCGGGCCAGGGCCGCCAGCGTGGGGGCCGGGCACCGCCGGAGCTCGGTGCACGCGTCGCGGAGCGACACCAGGCCCCGGGGATGGGTCACGAGGTCCGCCAGCCAGCCCGGCGCCGCCGTGGCGCGCGACCGGATGGCCTCGAGGCCCACGGGGCCCGGGGCGGGACGGAGCCCGCGGGCTGCCAGCCCGGGGGTGCCGAGCTGGCGCACCACCTTGTCGAGGGTGGTGCAGCCGACGTTGGCGACACCCCGGCGCCCGTCCGGCCAGGCGACGGCGCCCAGGGCGCGGCGGGTGGCCAGTGCGGCGTACGCGGACGGGGCGATCACCGTCACCGGAGCGAGCGGGTCGCCGCCCTTGGCGCCGGCCACCGCCATGGCCGTCGCCGCCTCGAGGGGGTCGACGGCGGCGTCGCCGGGTCGGAAGGTGGGCACCGGCCCGCGCTGCACGGAGACCGGTGCGTTCGTCATCGCGGCATGCTACGACGCCGCTGTCGCATCCCTCCGGGGCTCGTGGACGGTGACGTCGAGCTGGCGTGCCCAGCTGTCGTAGCCGCGCACGGCCTGCGCGATGTGGGTGGCCATGCGCTCGGCCTGGGTCCTGGTCATGGAGGCGTCGCGCCACACCTCGACCACGAGGCCGCCGTCGCGCCGTCGGACCTCGACCACCGACCGGGCGTCCTCGGTGCCGTGGCGCCGGAGCTCCCCGAGCATGGCCTTGGCGGCGACGTCGGTGTGGGCGGGCAGCGGACTCGACGCCATGTCCGCCACGGCCCCGACGTCCGCCACGACGTCCGAGCTCGACAGCGCGTCGGCGGCCCACGGCATGAGCGGGTGGTCGGGCCCGCCGTCCACCAGCACCAACGGGACCCTGCGGGTGAGCGCGCACAGCGCGCCGTCGCCGGTCCCCGCGCCCCGCCCCCCGACCTCCACGGCGATGTCGATCGGCGCGGTCTCGAGCGGGCAGGTGAGGTCGTCGAGCACGGCGCAGTCCGACGTCCCCCCCGCCGCGTGGCAGGTGTGGACGGTGTGGCCGGCGCCTTCGAGCTCGCGGGCGACGGCCTCGGCGGCGAGGCCCTCGATGGTGGGGATGAGCACGTGCATGGGGCAACGCTGCACCGGGAGCGCCCGGCCGGCCAGGGTCGAAGGTCCCAATGGAACGTCGCCGATCTTGGCCCGGACCATCGCCGGTCAGGCCCACGGGAACGGTCCGCTCCGCGGCTGCGCCGGTGGGTGGCTGGGCCGGTGGGTGGCTGGGCCGGTGGGTGGCTGCGCCGGTGGGTGGCTGCGCCGGTGGGTGGCTCAGCCCGCGCGCCGGGCCGAGGGCCCGTAGGCGCGGCCGAAACGCAGGCGTCGCCAGATGGCGAAGGTGTCGCGCAGCATGTCGAACACCACCCGGACCGACACGGTGCTGCTGAAGCGTCGCCCGATGCGCACCGGGGCCTCGACGAGGTCGCGGTACCCGAGGCGCCGGGCGATGACGAGCATCTCGAGGTCGAAGGCGTAGCCCTCCTCGACCATGAGCGGGAGCACCTCGGCGAGGACCTCGCGGCGCACGAGCTTTATGCCCGCCTGGGTGTCGCGCACGTCGAGGTGGAACATCATCCGGACCAGTTGCTGGTAGCCCCACGAGTACAGGCGGCGGGCCATGGGGTACACGACCTGCGAGTCGGGGTGGCGCTTGCTCCCGAGCACCACGTCCGGGTGCACGCTGCGTACCACCTCGACGAACTCGGCCAGCAGTTCCGGCGGCACGTCGCCGTCGCCGTCGATGAACCCGAGGTAGCGCCCGCGGCCCTGGGCGAGCCCGGCCCGGACGGCGCGGCCCTTGCCGGCGTGGGGGAGCACGACCCGCACGACGACGTCGGGATGGACGCCTTCGAGGGTGGCCTCGCTCCCGTCGGTGGACCCGTCGGACACCGCCACGATCTCGAAGGAGATGCCCGTGCCCCTGAGCACCTCGGCGGCGCGCTCGACCGTCGTCCGCAGGACGGGCCCGGGGTTGTAGTACGGCACCACGACCGTCAGGTCGAGGACCGGGTCCGGGAGCCCCGATGGAGGCACCAGGCTCAACGGGGCCACGACCGCCGACGCGGCATGGAGGTCTCCTGGTTGGTGTCGCGCCACGGCCCCCCCTCCCGCGCCAGCGCTTCCCACACAGTCGCCCGCCGGGTGCGGGCTCCAGCATTCTACCGACGGCCCCGGCGCAACTTGGGCGCGAGCCCCGGTCTTCGCCGGTCCTGAGCGGCGTCGCCCGACCGTCACCGCAGGGGCTCGGGGTCGCCCTGATTCGTAGTGCCGCTCGCTTCTCGGTGCCGCCACCGGGCGTGGCCCACGGCCATTCGCCCGAGGCGGCGGTGTCGGGTGCCGAAAGCCTTTCTCAGCTTCACAGGGGGATCTGCAGGTCGTCCCAGTGTCCTCCCAGGTCCATGGGGGATCCTTGTGCTTCCTGCCGCGTGGGGCGGGGGGGACTGAAGGGGAGGTGGCCCGGGTGCGGATCCTCGTTCTGGGCGGTGACGGGTACCTGGGGTGGCCGACGGCGCTGCACTTGAGCCGCCGGGGCCACGAGGTGGCCGTGGTCGACAACTTCGTGCGGCGGCAGTACGACTTCGAGATGGGCGTGGACAGCCTGGTGCCCATCGCCCATCTCCAGCACCGGGTGCGGGTGTGGGAGGAGGTCTCGGGCCTGCGGGTGGAGGCCTTCGTGGGCGATCTCACCGACCACACCTTCGTGGAGCGGGTCCTCGACGCCACCGCCCCCGAGGCGGTGGTGCACTTCGCCGAGCAGCGCTCGGCCCCCTACTCCATGATCGACCGGGCCCACGCCACCTACACCCAGGTCAACAACGTGGTGGGCACGCTCAACCTGCTCTACGCCATCGCCGAGCGCGATCCGCAGATCCACCTGGTGAAGCTCGGGACCATGGGGGAGTACGGCACCCCCAACATCGACATCGAAGAGGGCTTCATCGAGATCACCCACAAGGGCCGCACCGACGTGCTGCCCTACCCCAAGCAGCCGGGCAGCTTCTACCACCTGTCCAAGGTGCACGACAGCCACAACATCCAGTTCGCCTGCCGCATCTGGGGCCTGCGGGCCACCGACCTCAACCAGGGCGTGGTCTACGGCCAGGAGACCGACGAGACCACCATGCACGCCGACCTGGCCACGCGCTTCGACTACGACGGCGTGTTCGGCACGGTGCTCAACCGCTTCTGCGTCCAGGCCGTGGTGGGCCACCCCCTCACCGTGTACGGCCAGGGGGGCCAGACCCGGGGCATGCTCGACATCCGAGACACCCTGGCCTGCGTGGAGCTGGCCCTGCTGCACCCCGCCGCGGAGGGCGAGTTCCGGGTGTTCAACCAGTTCACCGAGTCCTTCTCGGTGGCCCAGATGGCCGACATGGTGGCCGAGGCCTACCCCGGCGAGGTGCGCATCGAGCACGTGGAGGACCCCCGGGTGGAGAAGGAGGAGCACTACTACCGCGCCGCCCACACCAAGCTCCTCGACCTGGGGCTCGTGCCCCACCTGCTCGAGCCGGCCACCATC